>DBFJSK010000114.1:0-5581 GCA_048403675.1 Tannerellaceae bacterium
TACTTTATCTTTATACGCCAACACATAGCCTTCCAGCAGTTCGGGCGTGATTTGCTCGGGATCATTTATGAATTTTGTTTTGATGTCTGACATGGTATAGTCCTCCTTTTTATTGATGATTTGTTGAATAGTTTTGTGATTAATCCTACTGCCTTTCCAAGGGAAAGAATCGTTTATTTGATTTCCATGATTTCAATGGCGATTCCCTCTTCTTCGATAAAAGCGATCGTCAGATGCTCGTCGCATACGGCCGGCCCGAAAATCACTTTCTTCCCTTCCAATTCTTCAGCCAGGTTAGGCACGGTATAAGCAATGTGACCGTTTGTCTGTACCAGTGAAGGCAGGCAACTTCCCGCCTCGAAGGTCAAAAACTCGATCCGGTTCGGACTTTTGCTGTAATCCGTCAGCCATACGCTCAGGCCCTCGTTGTAAACAGCCTCTTCTTTTTTCTCGGTGGTAACGATCCCCACGTGATTGAATGTTCTCATGACGTTTTTCAATTGAATGTTAAACTATTTTTTTTCGATATTTTTCTTGTAACGAATATACGACCAGACGCCCAACAGGCAGACTACTCCGACCGCGGCATAAAGATAAATAAAGATTCCTTGCACATTATTATTTTGCCCGTACGAATGCATCCCGCTCAGGAAATAATTCACGCCAAAGAAGGTCATCAACACCGAAGCAAAAGCCACAACCGAAGCAAAATTGAACAACCAGCTACTTTTGCCTTTCGGAATCAACCGCAAATGTTCCACCACCGCATAGACCACCAAGGTAATCAACGCCCAGGTTTCCTTCGGATCCCATCCCCAATAACGTCCCCACGACTCGTTCGCCCAGACAGCCCCCAGGAACGTGCCGATTGTCATTAACGCCAAGCCTACCAGGAGCGCCATTTCATTGATAATCGTAAGCTCCTTCGCCCGGGCAGTCAGCAACGCGGTATGTTTACCTCCCGTCAGTCCCAACATGACCAGATTGGTCAATCCGATCAGACAACAAATCCCGAAAAACCCGTAAGCGGCCACGATCACCGCCACATGAAACATCAGCCAGGGCGATTTCAGCACCGGCACCAAAGTACCGATCTCGGGATCCATCCAATTCAGTCCCGAAACAAACAGGATAATGCCGCCGAACAGCGTAGCCAAAGCAAACGTCAGCATACTGCGACGCATGAACAACAAGCCGGCCAGCACCGTAGCCCAGGCTACATACACCATCGTTTCGTAAGAATTGCTCCACGGCGCATACCCGCCGATATACCACCGCATGCCCATTCCATAGATATGGAAACAAAACACCGCCCCCACTCCCAGGGCCAGTACCCCTTGGGCGATACGGAGTGCCCTTGACGGCCGGAACAAAGCGACAAAGGAAATCACCAGCAACAACCCGCCTAAAATCAGGTAGCCTTTCTTACATTGCCGGAATACGTCCAACTTATTATACTTAATCTCGGCCCGTATTTTTTCGGGATTAATATCCAGGGATTTGTTCTTAGCTTGCTGATAAGTATGGATCATGCCCACAATCTCGTCGGCCTTCGTCCAATCGCCGCTTTGAAGCGCCGCCTTCACTTCGTCGGCGTACCAGGCCATAATATGCGATACGAACATCGAGTCTTTCCCGCTGAACACCGAAAGATCGTCGCCGGCCGCATACCATTTATGATTCGGATCGTCGGCCTTGGGGAAAAGATTCAACAGTTGAAAATTAATCAATTGGTGGAAAATATTAATCTGTTCGTCCAGCTTCAGCAGATCCTTATCGAAGCGGCTCCGCTGGGCCGGCATTTTATTATACGCTTCTTCCAGTTTTTCCTGCAACTTATACCGTCCCTGGGCGTCGAACACCTCCAGATAGGCGCAGGCGTCGGGCGTCAGCTCGTAATAAACGGCCAATTCGTTGTTCGGCAGCGCAATCATCGGCACCCGTATCCACATCTCCGGCATCGCCAGCAGACTGACTAAAAACTGATCCGAATTGAGCGTCCCCAGCCGGTCGGCCTTGTGCAATTTCCGAAGCAGTTCGGAAGAAAAAGTATTCACCGGAAGCATCCGCCCTTTTCCCGACTGAATGGGCAACTCCCCGAACCGGGCGGCGTGTTGCGCATCGACGGCATAGCGCTGCACGGCCTGCGACAACGAAGCGGCCGACATAGCCGCCCGCGAAGCTATATCTATCGAAGCGGAAGATTCCGATTCCGATGTCGCCGGCGCGGCGTCCGTCGGGGAAGCATTCACCGAAGTAGTAGCATTCGCCCGGGTAGCATCCGTCTGAGCCGCAACCCCTGTAGGCAGTAAAAAAGAGAGGGCCGTTAAAATCAGGCAAGACACCGCGGCCCCGGCGGCGCTCCGTAATTCTTTCAACCGGCGGCTAAGCGTCCGGAACCGGGAATTCTTTCCCGTAAAACAACACACAAAACCAATGAGTAACAACAGATACCCGGCATACGTAATATTCCTGCCCGCCACATCGCGATTGACGGAAAGCACCGTCCCGCGCTCGTCGGGATCATAAGAAGCCTGAAAAAAACGATAGCCTTTGACGTCTAATACATTATTCATAAAAATACGTTCCCGCCGCGTCGTACCGTCCACATGCACCAACACTTCGCTCTCGTAAGCCGAAGGGCTGGCCGAACCCGGATAACGGGTAAGCGTAAATTTAACTAATTCCACTTCGAAAGGCAGCGGATGAGCGACCGTCCGGCCATCGGAAGTACGGACGGCTATCGCGCCCGAGGTTTCACCCTGGCGAAGGTGCAAGATACCTTCTTCGCCGAAAAGAAAAGAAACAAGCGCCCCGGCCAAAATCACGATAAAAGCAAAATGGGTAATCAACAACCCCCACTTGCGGCTTTGGAGAAGCCGATGCCGGATAAGCGCAGCCATAAAATTAACAACCAATAAAAACTGCAACAGAATAAAAAGAGGAGAATAATAAACCATCGCCTTAGCAGCCGCCGTGCCGTGATATTTTTCGATAAAGGTAGCTACGGCCAAAATAACCGCGTAGAGCAGCAGCAAAACGATCGTTGTTGCAAAAGAAGAGAGCATCCTGTCCAGTTTTGTTTTCATATCAAGTTTGTTAGAGAAGGGCGGCTCTTTGCAAGCCGCCCTTTAAAAATTAGTCTTCGATAATTACCCTGAAGCCCACGTTAAACACGCGCTGCCACGGATAATACGCCTTCCGGGCATAAGCGGTAGAGAACTTCGGGCGCTCAAGATACGAACCTCCGCGCACAACTTTATATTCTGAAGGAGTTTTAACTTTTTCGGAATACGGATAAGGCACATAATCGGAGCGCGTCCATTCGGCAATATTTCCGTGCATGCTATACAAACCGAACGGATTCGCCTCGTAGCTCTTCGAATCGGCCTGGATCATATTCCCGTCGTCCACATTCTCTTCCTTGGGCAAGTAATTATAATACTTATACCAATAACTCGTCTTCGCCATCGGCTGCGGATCGATACCGCTCACCGCCATTTTGGTGGTCGAAGCATCGGCCAGGTTATCCTGTTTGCCGAAATCGCTATTCAAGTCGCCATACCAGAAAGCCTGATCGCTACCGGCGCGGCAAGCCCATTCCCACTGTGCTTCCGTAGGCAACGTAACCTGCAAACCGGTCTGCTCGCTCAGCTTCTTGCAATACGCCATCGCATCTTCGTAACTTACGCGAATCACCGGTTGGAAAGGCTTGTTCGCCTCATAACCCGGGCGCGTGTGGTCTTTCCAAAGCTGATCCACATAGCGGCTGTCGTGTTCCGGACAAAGCACATTATACTGCGCATTCGTCACTTCCACTTCCGCCATCCAGAAAGGTTTGTCGATCTTTACCTTCGACGTCGGACGACAATCGGATTCGCCCTGGTAACTACCCATCACGAACTGTCCGGCCGGAATGCGCACAAACGTCATTTTAACACCCGGAGCCAATTCAATCTCCTTCCGGGTTTCCTTTTCCGCAGCCAACATCGCCTTCACCTGGTCGGCACCGAAAGGCCAACCTTTCACCTTCACCTTCTTTTCCTTTACAGGAGCCATCGGCTGGGGCATCACCGGTTTGATTTCGCCTTTTCCTTTCAGGTAAGCCGCATAATCGGCAATCTCTTTCTGCCAATCCACGCCGGCGCCGCAACCGTACTTGTCGGTCAATTCTTTGCGACGGGCAATCTGGTCGAAGCCCTGGTAGGGGAAATCTTTCACTTTATTGGCATTGAAATACCCCTTGTCGGGCGCATTATAATCGATCCAGTTATACAACTTGCGCCATTCGGCATCCGTCAGTTGCACATTGTGATGTCCCTTTTTCAACATCCGTACCAGCTCGCTGGTATTGGCATGGTATTCGTAAGGCTGCAACACCGGCATATCCGCTTCCGGGCCCTGCCGACGCACATACGGATGCAAATTCAAATACGACGGGCCGTAGCCGCGTTTATCCTTTTCGCCGCTCCGCAAATCGAATGCTTTGCCTTCGCCGTTATGGCAAGCGATACAAGCCCGGTCGAGAATAGGCTGCACCTCCAGATCGAAGGTAAACGAGCGTACGCCGCCTTCGGCCGCAGTCAAAGCCACCGGCGCCTTCTTCGAGGCGATCACGCGCTTGGGAATAGGAATCTGATTCTGATCCTCGTGGCAACCTACGCAGGAAACCACTTCGCCCGGCTGACCGGTCAGCCAGCTACGCATCCACTGCACGGCGGCTCCGTCCTTATCGACAGGCTGGATGGAAATCGGCGTATTGGCCGGGATCTTGAAAATTACCGAACCGTCTTCTTCCACGGGAACCGTACCCAGCAGACGTTTAATGTCCCATCCGCTTTGGATACCATGCCAGTTGAAGTCGGACTGTGTTTTGATATAAGCATATTCATAGGCATGCAAACGCAGTTCCTTGATCGTACCGCGAGGCACACCGCGCAATCCTTCCCCTTCGTAAATATCCTGGATAAAGACGGTAGCTTCTTTCTCATTCAGCTTCACGCGGTCGGGAATAGCCGGCGGGGTGGTCGTTTTCCGTACCAAAATCGGGCTGATATACCCTTCGCCTTCCACTTTCTGAATACAGGTTACATTATCGAATACATCGACCAGGTAAATACCCCACAAATCCTTCGGATCGAGCTTGGCAGCCACCAGGAAATATTTATCGTTCAGCGGCGTAGGCTTGATAAACTGCGGCCATACGCCGTTCACCAATTCATCCTTCACCACCGGCACGATCGGACGGTTACGGTAAGGAATCTCCTGAATCATCCCCTCTACCCCTTTGCGGGCCTTGGTGGGATCGAACAAAATGATACGGCCCGAACGGGCGATACCGTGGTGTCCGGAAATAATTCCGACAAACGCCGAGGAATGGCCCGGCAAAGGCTGAATGTCGAACGTACTGTTGGGGAACATCGACCCGCTGCCGAACAACGCTTTCTGCTCCGTTCCGTCCGGATTCATATGCATCACGATACGGGAATAATAGTGCGTCAGGTCGGTATATTCCCAACGGGTATACATCACACGGCCGTTGTGCATAATCACAGGATTCCAGTTGGCATCCTGGTCGAAT
>DBFJSK010000115.1:0-8824 GCA_048403675.1 Tannerellaceae bacterium
GTTGCCGGGATGTTATAGAAGCTGCACAGCAGCGTGGTCTGTCCGGGATTTCCGCCCGGTTCCCTTTTCATCCGTGTTCCCTGAAGGGAGAACAGCAGAACCTTCTTCTTGCGACAAAAGTAGGTATAAAAAATGTAATTCGGGGACTTTAGCGATTTATTTTACACAGGGGAGAAGATGAAAAACCGCCCGGCCTTCACAGGCGGGGCGGACTCATTTACCTTAAAATACTAATACCTTTTTTCTATATAACGCATTTTTGCACGAGAATGTTTTATAAATAGAGGCTTTTTTATTTTTAAACGTTGTTTTTTTGAACCTGATGACGGTAAAAGAGAATAGCACCCTATCGAAAAGCCCCGGCGAGCTGTATCGAAGGCGCAACGACCGGTAAAAAAGAAGCCCCCTCTCCCCCCCTTCCGCAGAAAATACCGGCGGCCGGCCGCGAAGTCGGGCGCTTATAATTTGCAGGGTTCGGTAATTATGAGCATTTTTGCATTTTCTATTTCCGTGCATGTACCTATTTTCTTAATTTAGACAGAAAAAACAAATGACATATCCCATTTATTTTGTATCGCTCGGGCCGGGAGAAGCCGAATTAATCACGTTGAAAGGGTTGCATATTCTCCGCAACGCCGACCGGATTTATTGCCCCGGCACGTCCTGCGCAAAGCATACGCCGGTTTCGCGGGCGGTTCAGATTCTCGGACAGTTGGGAATCGATTTGCCAAAGGTATGTATGTTTTCCCTGCCGATGAGTAAAAACCGGACAGGCGCCTGGCAGGCTTACGACCGGGTGGCGTTGCAAGCGGAAGCCGACTACCGGGCAGGTAAGCGGGTGGCGATTGTGGCGGAAGGCGATGCGGGCTTTTATTCGTCGGTGCACTATGTGTACGATAAATTGGCGGAGACAGGCGTGGATGTGCAACGGATTGCCGGAATCCCGGCTTTTATTGCGGCCGGAGCTTTGGCCGGATTGCATATCGTCAAGCAGGAAGAAGAATTGCATGTGATTCCCGGCAATTGTACGGTGGAAGCGTTATCCGGGAAGATAGCCGAAGGCCGGGTGGTGGTCATCATGAAACTTTCGGCAGCGGCCGAAGCGGTCAAAGAATGTATCGGGCGACATCCGGAAGCCCGGTTTCATTACTTCGAAAACGTAGGAACGGAAAAAGAATTTTACACCTCCGACCGCACCCTCATCCTGCAAAAACAGTTTCCTTATTTTTCGCTGATGGTGATCCGGCCGGAGGACGGCTTATCTTAAGATAGCCTGTAATTGCTCGATATGGTAGTTGAGTGTGTCCATATAGGGTTGCACCGAGTGGTGGTATAAAACGGCTTTCGCATGCATGTCCTGCAAGGCTTCCACCCGGTAGTTGGCTTCGCGCATCTTATTGGCATTGTAACGGATGCCCAAAATATGTCCCTTGATGTTCTCGATCATCCGGTTGCCTTCTTCAAACACTTTTTCGGCGGTTTCGGGTTCATAAACCGTTTGCGCGTCTTGTACGAGGCTCAGTAAGTGTTGCTGGTAAATACCGGCGGTAGGGATCAATTGGTGAAGTGCGTGGTGGCAGAGAAAGTATACTTCCTTCTGAAGCCGGATTAATTCCGCTTCCCATCGGGTTTCACGCTTTTCGGTGCGTACCGCGGTCGTCACTACTTCACTGTTTCCAAACAAATCTTCTACGATTTTTGCCCATGCTTCCGATACCCACGATTTGGAAGCGACTGCTGCCAAATTAAATCTTACTGTTGACATACTCATTAATCTCCTTACATACTTTATATTTATTACTACTTTTAGTGTATTCTCTCTATCTTTTTATCACCATCGAAAGCTTTTGACTTTCTTTTTATCATCATCACGACACAAAATTAATCAAATTATCATACACAACACATCCTCTGCGTGATTTTAAAGTTCTTTAATACTTATGGCGGCAAATTGCCGGTATTTTGCCAACTCGACTAAACAAACGGCCTTATAAATGCCAATCGCACATGACAAATTGCTGAAAATACATCCTAATTGCTTTCAATTAATCAAAATGACGCATATAGAAGCGGGTAAGCGCGGGCAGTCCGCGTGCTCACCTTACATTTTGTTCCTATACTAAAAAAAATTATATTTGTTGTTCACTTAATCCAGTTATACAAGATGAAATCAGACATTGAAATCGCCAGGGAAGTCTCCTTACATAAAATAAAGGAAATTGCCGGCAGTTTAGGCATTCCCAGAGAAGAAGTGCAAAATTATGGCCGTTACATGGCCAAGATTCCTCATCATTTGATCGATGAAGAGAAGATCCGGCAGCATAACCTGATCTTGGTGACGGCCATCACTCCCACCAAAGCGGGGATCGGAAAGACCACGGTTTCGATCGGCTTGGCCTTGGGGCTGAACAAAATCGGCAAAAAGGCGATCGTGGCGTTGCGTGAACCTTCGCTCGGGCCTTGTTTCGGCATGAAGGGCGGGGCGGCCGGGGGCGGTTACGCCCAAGTACTGCCGATGGAGAATATCAACTTGCATTTTACGGGTGATTTCCATGCGGTAACGTCGGCGCATAATATGATTACGGCGTTGCTGGATAATTATATCTATCAGACGCGTCATTCGTGTGAAGGATTGAAGGAAATCAAATGGAAACGGGTGCTCGACGTAAACGACCGGAGCTTGCGGAATATTGTTTCCGGATTGGGCGGATCGGCCAACGGCGTACCGGCGGAAACCGGGTTCGATATTACGCCGGCTTCGGAAATTATGGCGATTCTTTGCCTGGCTACGGATGTGAACGACCTGAAGCGTCGCGTGGGAAATATTTTGCTGGGATATACCAATGAGAATAAACCTTTCACGGTAAACGATCTGGGCGTAGCGGGAGCCATTACCGTCTTGCTGAAAGACGCCTTGTTGCCTAATCTGGTACAGACTACGGAACATACGGCGGCTTTTGTACATGGCGGCCCGTTCGCCAATATCGCGCATGGGTGTAATTCGGTGCTGGCTACCCGCATGGCGTTGACGTTTGGCGATTATGCGATTACGGAAGCGGGCTTCGGAGCAGATCTGGGGGCCGAAAAGTTCTTCAATATTAAATGCCGGAAAGCGGGGCTTTCGCCCAAATTGACGGTGATCGTGGCTACTTCGCAGAGTTTGAAACTGCATGGCGGGGTTCCCGAAGCGGCTATTCGCGAACCGAATGCGGAAGGTTTGAAAAAAGGGTTGGAGAATCTGGATAAGCATATTGCGAATATGAAGAGCTTCGGCCAGGAGGTGATTGTCACCTTTAATAAATTTGCCACGGATACTGAGGAAGAGATGGCTTTGGTAGCCGAGCATTGCCGGGAACAGGGGGTAGGTTTCGCCGTCAACCGGGTGTTTGCGGAAGGTGGAGCCGGGGCCGAGGATCTGGCGCGCCTGGTGGTGGATACGATCGAAAAACGTCCTTCGAAGCCGTTGCAATTTACGTATGCCGATGAAGATCCGGTCCGGACAAAGGTGCAGAAAGTGGCGGAGAAGATTTACGGGGCTGCTTCGATTGTTTATACGACCCTGGCCGATAAGAAAATCAAACAGATTGAGGAATTGGGTATCTCGCATTATCCGGTTTGTATTGCCAAAACGCAGTATTCGTTTTCGGCTGATCCGAAAGCATACGGGGTGGCGAAGAATTTCGAATTGAAGGTGCGCGACGTGATTATCAACAACGGGGCCGAAATGATTGTGGTGGTCATGGGCGAAATTATGCGTATGCCCGGGTTGCCGAAAGATCCCCAGGCGCGCAAAATCGATATTGTGGACGGCCTTGTGGAAGGGTTGAGTTAAGATCGTTTGAACGATTGTATTTCTCCGCCGGATTCGTATCGGTTGGAATTTTTCCGGAAGAAAAGAAGTAAATAAAAAAGCCGGACAGTCGATTTTTTCGAACTGTCCGGCTTTTTGAATTTATTTCCCGGCTATGGGGGTTCCGGCTGTAGGGAGCTGTAGGGACTTTAGCTGTAAGGGGTTTAGCTGTAAGGTCTTCCCCACGCCTTTCTTCATTTACAAGTTTTTTATCTGCCAAGCGGGCCGGCCGGTGCGGTTCAGCCGAAAGGCCCCCGGTAAATACCGAACGAACCCTGGGCCAATGCCACCGAACTCCGAACGCCCCCGGGCCGAACGGTACCCGAGTGCTTTTAAATAATCGAATTTTTCTTCGTAAAATCGATTATCTCGTCGATATAGCCGAATGCCAAACCGGTAACGGTATCGGCGCAACCGTAATAAACGGCGATGCGACGCGTTTCCGGATCGTGCAGGGCGGCGCAGGGGAAAACGACGTTAGGAACGTCTCCCATACATTCGTACTCTTTTTGCGGAGAAAGCAGGTAAGGGCCTGAACGGAATTTTACTTTCCAAGGTTGTTCCCGGTCGAGGATGGCCGATCCGAAACTATACACATAGCCGTTGCAAGAACGCAGTACGCCGTGATAGATCAGCAACCAGCCCTCGGATGTTTCGATGGGGATCGGGCCGGCTCCGATTTTCATACATTGCCAAGCGCTGTCCTCGAAAGGCGCGGGCGACATGACGTGGCGGTGTTTGCCCCAGAAGCACAGATCGGGCGATTCGCTGTAAAAGATGTCGCCGAAGGGGGTATGCCCGTTGTCGCTCGGACGGCTCAGCATGGCGAAATTACCGTTGATTTTCCGCGGAAACAGTACGCCGTTGCGGTTGAAGGGCAAATAGGCGTTTTCCAATTGATGGAAAGTTTCGAAATCGAACGTATAGGCCACGCCGATCGTGGGGCCGTGATAACCGTTGCACCAGGTCACGTAATAGCGGTCGTCGATAAAGCAAACGCGGGGATCGTAAGCATAGACGAATTCGCCTATCTCTTTGTCGTCGCATTCGAATTCCAGCTTCTTTTCCGAAATATGCCAGTGGATGGCATCGGCGCTGAATCCTACATGCAGTCGCATCCGCCGGTTCGTATCGTCGCAGCGGAAAACACCGGCATAACCGCCTTTGAAAGGTACGACGGCGCTGTTGAATACGCTGTTGGAGGTGGGTAGAATATCCCGGGGAATGACCGGATTCTCGGAATAACGCCACATCACATGTTTACAATCGGCCGGACGCTCTTCCCAAGGCATATCGGGCAACGGGTTGCCCATGATTTTCAGATTTTCCATTTCGTATTGTTTTTAGTTGGGTATAAGTACTTCTTGCATTTTCTTCTTCTTTCGTGAAAGTGAAGGTGGGCCGGCTTCAAAAAAGAATGGCTTGTTTTCCTCTCTTTCTCTCCGGCGAATCGCTTGCTTTTTCCGAAAGTCAACCGGCAGACGTACGACCGGTTAAAAAAGCCCGCTGAAAGGGGCCGGGTGGGCGCCGGCGATTATTTTCCGGCGCCGCGCCCTGTTCTTCACGGTCACAAAGGTATAAGTTTATTTCTTTATGCAAGGGGTAAAGGGGAGGTAATTTTCAGACCGGCAAAGGCCCGTAAGTTCCGTAACCGAACGGCCGGCCCCAAAGCCGGTTTTCCTTACTTCCCTTCCTTTTTTTACCATGAGAAAATATCGGATAGGCGGGTTGGCGGCAACCTGTCCCACACAGACCGGGCACAAGCATTACCAGAGGAGCCAATTCTCTGTTTTTTTTATCTTTTTCATCTATTCATATCTTCCGATTATTCCTCTTCTCTAATCGGCTGCTTTCTTCCCTTCGGCATCCGGAGCCGTCCCCATAGTAAGAATGAGTTTCCCTCCTTTTATAATGTCCGAATGCAGCAGATGCAACGAATCCAGCGACGTTCCATTCAGTTCGGCCCGGCGGATATAGCTGTTTTCGTCCGAAAGATGGCGAGTTTCGATTACAAACTCTTTTCCGTTCGGCAAACAGATTACCGCCCGGTCGAACAAAGGAGAGCCCAATTCGTATTGCCCTGCCACCGGATTCATCGGATAAAATCCCAGGGCGCTGAACACATACCAGGCCGAGAGTTGCCCGCAATCGTCGTTCCCGCAAAGGCCGTCCGGAGAAGAAGTATATAACGTATGGAGAATCCGGCTGACGGTTTGCTGTGTTTTCCACGGGGCGCCGGCTGCATTATACAGGTAGGCCGTATGGTGACTCGGTTCGTTGCCATGGGCATATTGCCCGATCATTCCTGATATGTCGATGGAGGCATCTTCTCCCCTTATTTCGGGAGATTCCTGGAAAAGCCGGTCTAATTTGCGGGTAAAGGCCGCCGCCCCGCCGTGCAACCGGATTAACCCTTGCACATCGTGAGGCACGAACCAGCTCCATTGCCAGGAGTTGCCTTCGGTAAAATAATCGTTCCTATGGCGGGAAAAACGAGGATCGAAGGGTTCGGCCCATGCGCCCGACGACAAACGCCCGCGCATAAAGCCGCACGCCGGATCGTATAGATTTTTATAATTTTCGGAACGTTTCAGATACCGTTCGTAGTCGGCCGTATGCCCCAGCTTTTGGGCTACCTGGGCTAGGCACCAGTCGTCGAAACAGTATTCCAAGGTTTTGGAAACCGACTCATTTTCTTTATCCGAAGGGATATAATGCATCTTCTTATAATAAGCTAATCCGCCGTAATCGGAATCTGCCACTTTTTTCATCGCTTCATAGGCCTGTTCCGCATCAAAGTTACCTATCCCTTTCAAAAGGGCGTCGGCTATGACAGGTATGGAAGGGTAACCGATCATACACCAGGTTTCGCACCCTTGCAATTCCCAAAACGGCAGCCAGCCGGTTTGTGCATACTGATCCAGCATGGAATGCACCAGGTTGTTCGTCAATTCGGGATTAATCAGGGTGTACAAAGGCATCAAGGCCCGGAAGGTGTCCCATAGCGACAAGACGGTATAGCGGTCATAGCCCTCGGCCTTTACAGGCTCTCCCCCGAAACCTTTGTATCTTCCGTCGGTATCGGAAAATAAAGCGGGGGCTATGCAAGTATGGTACAAGGCGGTATAGAATATTTTTTTCTTGTGGACATGGGGAGTTTCTATCTTAATTTTCGACAGTTCTTTTTCCCAGGCCAGATCGGCCTTTTCTTTTACCTTTTCGAATTCCCAGCCTTGTTTATCGGCCTCCAGGTTCCGGATGGCTCCCGGTATGTCTGCCGACGAGAGGGCTATTTTTATACCTAGCGTATCGCAAAGACTGTCGTTGAACGACAGAACGGCTTTTGTAAATCGATCTTTTCCTTTTTTCTCCCGGCAGAAATAAGAGATGCTGTCGAAGGGTTGGGAAAAACGAGCGGCAAAATGAATTTTTTGATTCCCGGCCCAGCCGGTGGAGTAACGGTAGCCTACCAGCATGTTCTTTCCTATCGGTTCGCAGTATACCTCCGTCGGTTTATCCCAATTGATGAAGAAACCCAGGTCGAATAGTACGGAACGATTATTTTTTTGCGTAAAGATGTAGCGATGAAAGCCTGTTCGCTGCGTAACCGTCAGTTCGGCTGTAATCTGGTCGTCAAGCAGTTTTACCGCATAATATCCCGGCCGGGCTTTTTCTTCGCGGTGAGAATAGCGGGTACGGTAGTAATCGGAATAAGATTGTCCGTATTCAAAATGGGAGGCCGCGATTTCTTTGTTGGTGGGCACGATCAATATATCGGCCAGATCGCCTATACCCGTACCGCTCAGGTGGGTGTGGCTGAAGCCGGCTAGCAGGCTATCCGAATAGTGATAACCGGAGCACCAGTCCCAACCGGTGGTTCCGTTGTCGGGGCTTAGTTGGATCATCCCGAAGGGGTAGGCAGCGCCGGGAAAGGTATGCCCGTGGTAATCGGTTCCGATAAACGGATCTACCC
Source organism: Tannerellaceae bacterium (assembly GCA_048403675.1). Taxonomy (GTDB): domain Bacteria; phylum Bacteroidota; class Bacteroidia; order Bacteroidales; family Tannerellaceae; genus Parabacteroides. The sequence goes on from DBFJSK010000115.1 coordinate 7,824, forward strand.
AATCGGTCAATTTCTGGGAGGGCGCCTGCCTGGAGACGCAAGCGAACTCCAGGAGGATGCAACCTACAAAGGTGAGGATTCTGATACTTTTCATCCTAAAACCGTCCTTTTTTATTCTACGGAAAATTCGTGTAAGGAAAATGTATAATGACTTCCCTGGGGATTGCCGTTCATATTTTTATCTTGCCAGTTGGCAGAGTAGGAAAGCCACATGGTTTTGCCGTCGTCCGAAATGAATTTGGAAGGTATATTTACAAAATAAGCTACCGGGCCGAACCGATCCATGTATTTTAACAGACGCCATTCGCCATCCAGCCTGTCGGCTTCCAGAATCATGGTATCATAGCGATTGTCCAAATAGTATTGTTTCCACATAAAGTTGCGGTGTCCGCGGCTGATGCACATCAGGTACTTTTTCAGTCCGGGGTTGTAGGTGGCTGTTACACAACCTAGATAACCGGGCCATTCCAGCAGGGGCTTCATTTTTTTAAACTCCTTTGTCCAGATCGGTTTTCCTTTCCGGTCTTTACCGGCGTAAAATTCATAAGCTTTCGGGTTGTTGATGTTTTTTTCGCTGGGTTTTACGCGGATTAAATAGATCTGGTCGCCTTGTATCCAGTTGTTCCAGGCTTCGGGATCAGTCGATCCGTGGGCCGTGAGGTAAGCATAACCGTCGGGGGAATATTGCATATTTTTCCCAAAATCCACAAAATGGGGGGCGCCTATCTTAATGGGAGCGTTGTCGGGGTTTTCTCCAAAAATAGGATGCTGGGGGGTGCAGGGAGATTCCTCCCATGTTTTACCGTAATCTTTTGAAATCCGGAATCCTACAAAAGGGCCGAAACCGGGCCAGCCTACGCCGTTGCAATTGCTTTTGGCATTATTCGTCAAACAGTAAGTTCCATAGTACCAAATTCCGTTGTATACCAAACTGCCGGCCGGGTAGCGGCCACCGTAGGGGGCGGCCGGGCCTTCTACACGCGGGCCTATATTTTCTATTT
>DBFJSK010000116.1:0-4606 GCA_048403675.1 Tannerellaceae bacterium
ATTGTCTCTACCTCCCAATCTTGTCGATAATTTCCACCGGATCACCGGGGCCGATCCCGGCGAATGGTTCTGTACGTCCGATCCCCTCGGCAGCCGGCTGGGTTCGGGGGGAGGGACGACGTGGCTGCTCGAATCCGCCCGGCTGGCGGAAGCAGCCGAATCTGATCCGGCCGCGTGGTTGTCGGCCGAAAAACGCATTTTGCTGCATGCCGGCGGTCAAAGCCGGCGGTTGCCCGGGTACGCTCCTTCCGGGAAAATACTTACGCCCATTCCCGTCTTCCGGTGGGCCAGGGGGCAGAAACTCGCGCAGGATTTGTTGTCGTTGCAGCTTCCCTTGTATGAAAAAATCATGCAAAAGGCGCCCGATACACTGCATACGCTTATCGCCAGCGGCGACGTGTATATCCGCAGTACGGCGCCCTTACAGCCGGTACCGGAAGCCGACGTGGTTTGTTACGGGCTTTGGGTGGAACCTTCGCTGGCGGTCAATCACGGCGTTTTCGTCTCGCGCCGCTCCGCCCCCGACCGGCTCGAATACATGTTGCAAAAACCTACCCTCGACACCTTGGGCCGTCTGTCGGCCGGCCATCTGTTTCTGATGGACATCGGCATCTGGCTGCTCAGCGACCGGGCCGTACGCTTGCTCGCGGCACGCTCACACGATGCCGCGGGGCGGATGCGCTCGTATGATTTATACGGCGAATTCGGCTTGGCCCTGGGCGATCATCCCACGGCTCCGGATGCCGAGCTGGCCGATCTTACCGTGGCTATCCTTCCGCTGCCCGGCGGGGAATTTTACCATTACGGTACCAGCCGCGAGCTGATTTCGTCTACCTTGGCTATCCAAAATCTCGTGCGCGACCAGCGAGCCATAATCCAGCGGAAGATAAAGCCCCATCCGGCCATGTTTATCCAGAATGCCGAAATCCGCCTTGCCCTTACCGCGGCCAATTCCCAACTGTGGGTGGAAAACAGTTGCGTAGGCCCCCGTTGGCAGCTAGCCGACGAACATATCATTACCGGCGTGCCCCGCGCCGATTGGCCGCTGAGGTTGCCTTCGGGCGTTTGTGTGGACGTGGTGCCCGTGGGAGACGTCGGGTGGGCGGCCCGTCCTTACGGCTTTCGCGATGCTTTCAAAGGCGATCCGTCCGACCGCGCTACCTGCTGGATGGGACGTCCCCTCACGGAATGGGCGGACGAGAGAAAAGTAGCACTTCCGCCCGCCGACGATTTGCAGCAAACGCCTCTTTTCCCGCTCTGTGCCACCCTCGATGAGTTGGGGCTTGCGCTTCGGTGGATGATCTCCGAACCCGAGCTTGATGCCGGGCGCGAGGTCTGGGAAAAGGCTGCCCGGCTATCGGCCAACGATCTGTCCGACCGGGCCAATCTGCTCCGGCTGGTGGCCCAACGCGAAGCTTTCCGCATCGCCAATTGGAGCGCGCTGGCCGCCAACCATGAAAAGAGCGTCTTTTACCAGCTCGATCTGGCCGATGCCGCCGCTGCCTTTGCCGCCGGCCGTTTGCCGCTTCCGGCCGCCCTTCCGGCCGATGCGCCGCTAATGAAACAAATTCACGACCGCATGTTCCGCGCCCGCGTGTTACGCCTCGGCGGCCGGCCCTACGAAAAGGAAGAGCGCGAAGCCTTCTCCCTTTTAAGCGAAGGGCTGATCGCTCCGGTAGCCGGGCGCAAACAGTCGCCGCGGCTGCATGTCTACCCCGACCAGATTGTCTGGAGCCGCAGCCCCGTGCGCATCGATTTGGCCGGCGGTTGGACGGATACGCCTCCTTACTGCATGTATGCAGGCGGGAATGTGGTGAACGTGGCGATCGAACTCAACGGGCAGCCGCCGCTCCAAGTCTATGTCAAACCTACGCGCATGCACCGTATTGTGTTGCGTTCCATCGATTTGGGGGCCGTGGAAACGATCTCTTCCTGGCAGGAACTGGAGGCCTACAATCAAGTAGGTTCTCCCTTCTCGATTCCGAAGGCGGCCTTGGCGCTGGCCGGTTTCGTGCCGGCTTTTGCGGCTGAAGCTTATCCCTCGCTGGAGGCTCAACTGAAAGCCTTCGGGGGCGGCTTGGAGATCACCTTGTTGGCTGCCGTGCCGGCCGGCTCGGGCCTGGGAACCAGTTCTATTCTGGCTGCAACCGTATTGGGCGCCCTTTCCGATTTTTGCGGATTGGCCTGGGATAAAAGCGAAATTTGCAACCGCACGCTTATCCTCGAACAGTTGCTTACCACCGGGGGCGGCTGGCAGGATCAGTACGGGGGCGTGTTGCACGGGCTCAAGCTCTTGCAAACCGCCGAGGGGCTTGATCAGCATCCCGAGGTGCGGTGGTTGCCCGGTTATCTTTTTACCGATCCGCAGTATCGGGCCTGCCACCTTTTATATTATACCGGCATAACCCGCACGGCGAAGGATATTCTGGCCGAAATCGTGCGCGGAATGTTCCTCAACAGCGCTTCGCATCTGGAGCTGCTGGCCGAGATGAAAGAGCATGCCCTCGACATGTTCGAAGCCGTACAGCGGGGCGATTTTACCACCTACGGGCGGCTGGTGGGGAAAACCTGGCGGCAGAATAAGGCGCTCGACGCCGGGACGGCGCCGGAAGCGGTAGAAGCGATTATCGACCGTATCCGCGACTATGCGCTGGGATATAAATTGCCCGGCGCGGGCGGCGGTGGCTATCTGTATATCGTGGCCAAGGACCCGGAAGCCGCCCTCCGGATACGGCGGATTTTGGCGGCGGATGCCCCCAACCGGAATGCGCGTTTGGTGGAGATGGCGCTGTCGGATAAAGGATTACAAATTAGTCGCTCGTAAGGCGCGGGGCGGCTGTCCGAGGCGGGTTTCCGGGGGGTGTGCGGCTCTTTTCCGGAGTCTTTTTTAAGCTCCGGAAAAGGCGTTTGGGGGGTAATTGTAGTTAATTGGAATATATTCAGTGTGTTTTGGAACATTTTTTAATGTCGAACCTGTTATACTTTTGCAGCGTTTAACGTGGCACAAAGATTGTGATGGTGAAAAAAATAGCATTTTTATTAATTTGTTTGGCTTTTGCCGTGGGGGCGAAAAGCCAGAACACGGTCATCAAAGGAATTGTCAGAGATTCCATTACGGGCGAGGTATTGCCTTATGTGTCGGTCTTGTTCGACGGCACCACGATCGGTACCACGACGGATTCCGCCGGGGCTTTTTACCTTTCTTCCTCTTCCAAAGCCCGGCGGTTGCAGGTGTCGTATTTGGGATACGCCAATAAGTATCTGCCTATCGTACCGGGGCGGAAATACAATGTGACGATCGAACTGGCCCCTTCTACCGTCAATCTTACGGAAGTGGTGGTCAAACCGAAAAAGGAGAAATACCGCAAGAAAGAAAATCCGGCGGTGGCTTTCGTGAAAAAGGTGATCGATAAGCGCGAAAGCAACGATCCCCGCAACCACGATTATTTTCAGTACGACCAGTACGAGAAGATGGTTTTTGCCATGAACGATTTCCAGCCAAAGCCCAAGAAGGCCGGCAAAACGGGTAAATTCGATTTCCTGTCCGAATTTGTGGATACCCTCGACATGGGCCGTACGATTTTGCCGGTTTCGGAAAAGGAAAAAATCGAAACGGTGTACTACCGGAAAGATCCCAAAAGTGAAAAGCGGCTGGTAAAGGGGATGAAAGCGGCCGGTGTCGACGAGATCTTCTCGCGCGACGGCATCCAGCAATTCCTGGGCGAAGTATTCCGGGAAGTGAATATTTTCCAGAACGACATCCCTTTGTTTTTGAACCGGTTTGTCAGCCCGCTTTCCACGATGGGCCCCAATTTCTATAAATACTACCTGCTCGATACGCTCGATTTCAACGGCCATAAGGTGGTCGATCTGGGGTTTGTGCCGTTTACTTCCGAAACTTTCGGATTTACGGGCCATCTCTACGTCACGCTCGATTCCACCTATTTCGTGCAACGCGTCAAGCTGAATGTGCCCAAGGACATCAACCTCAACTTTGTAGGCGGCATGAGCATCGACCAGACCTTCGAACGTACCCCCGACGGCACGCGCCTGATTACCAAGGATGATATTAACGTCGATTTCAAACTGTCCCAGAAATCGAAAGGAATGTACGCCCGGCGTTTGAATATTTACGATAATCATACCTTCGAAGCGCCTCAGGAGAATAGGGAGATCTTCAAGGAAAGCGCCCCGGTCATCACCGTGCAGGACGCTTACCGCAAGCCCGACGACTTCTGGGTGGCCAACCGTCCCGAGGAGGCGGGCAAGCGCAAGCAGCATACGGTCGAGATGCTGATGCAACGTCTGCGCGCCGTGCCGGTGTTCTATATTACCGAAAAGGTGGTTTCTATCCTGGTGTCGGGCTATATCCCCACCAGCAAAGACCCGCTGAAAAGCAAGTTCGAATTCGGTCCGATGAATACCACCCTGAGCGGAAATGCCTTGGAAGGTGCTCGGTTCAGGTTGGGGGGAACGACCACCCCGGCGTTCAGCAACCGGCTTTTCATAGACGGGTATGCAGCTTATGGTACGAAGGATAAAAAACTGAAGTACGACGCGCTGGTGGAATATTCGTTCAACGATAAAAAAGAATACCGCAAAGAAT
>DBFJSK010000117.1:0-6976 GCA_048403675.1 Tannerellaceae bacterium
CTACCGGGCCTGTTTCTTATTCCGGTTATTTTTGTCCCGTTCAGACAAATAATCCATTTATTATAAAAACAAAGAAGATATGAAACGAATAAAATGGGCAACGGCTGCAATGGCGGTAGCGTTCGGCTGCGGTGTTTCCTTAGCGCAGACAGATGCGGATAATTTTTACAAAAGCGACCGGGTAACGACCGAGCGAGTTTCCTTTCCCAACCAGTACAAAATGAAAGTGGCCGGAAATCTGTTTTTGCCCAAAGAACTGAAAGAGGGAAGTGCTTATCCGGCTATCATCGTAGGTCATCCGATGGGAGCCGTAAAAGAACAGAGTGCCAATCTGTATGCTGCAAAGCTGGCCGAACGGGGTTTCGCGACCTTGACAATCGACATGCCTTTCTGGGGAGAAAGCGGCGGGGAGCCGCGCAATGCCGTTTCACCCGATCTCTATGCGGAAGTGTTCAGCGCTTCGGTCGATTTTTTGGGTACGCGCCCATTTATCGACCGGCAACGGATCGGCGCAATCGGCATTTGCGGCAGCGGCAGCTTCGCGATCAGCGCGGCTAAGATCGATCCGCGTTTGAAAGCGATCGCCACCGTCAGCTTGTATAATATGGGAACCGCCACCCGCAGCGGCTTGAAAGGAGCGGTAACGTTGGCCCAGCGTAAACAAATCCTTGCCGAAGCGGCTGAACAACGGTATGTGGAGTTTCTGGGCGGGGAAACGGCCTATACGAGCGGCACGGTACATGAACTAACTGAAAACTCCACACCGATCGAACGGGAATTTTATGAATTCTACCGTACGCCGCGAGGGGAAGTCACCCCCGAAGGAGTTTCTGCGCTCACGACCACGCATCCCACGCTGACCAGCAACGTGAAATTTATGAATTTTTATCCTTTTGCAGACATAGAAACGATTTCCCCCCGCCCGTTGCTTTTTATCACCGGCGAAGAGGCCCATTCCCGCGAATTTAGCGAAGAGGCCTATCGACGGGCTGCCGAACCGAAGGAATTGTATATCGTACCCGGGGCCGGGCACGTGGATCTGTACGACCGGGTACGTTTGATTCCATTCGACAAACTGGAGCTTTTTTTTAAGGAACATCTGAATAAATAAAGTCATTCAATCATGCAACAAATTAAGAATAAAGAATATGAGGGCGAACGTCCGTTGTTTGCCACGCACAATTTGCAACTGGAAAACGTAACGATTCATACCGGCGAGTCGGCATTGAAAGAGTGTAGTAATATCGTGGCGGTAAACTGCCGCTTTGAAGGAAAATATCCTTTCTGGCATAACGATGGTTTTGTGGTGAAGAATTGTTTCTTTACGGAAGGTGCGCGGGCCGCGCTTTGGTATTCCGTCAATCTGCAAATGACCGATACGGTTGTGGAAGCGCCCAAAATGTTTCGCGAAATGGAGGGCATCAACCTGGAAAATGTACGGCTGGTGAATGCCTTGGAAACTTTTTGGCATTGCCGGAACGTAAATTTGAAAAATGTGCAGACCGACAAGGCCGATTATTTGTTTATGCACGGAGAGCATATCCGGATCGAGGAGTATAGGCAAAAGGGAAATTATTCTTTCCAGTATTGCAAGGACGTGGAAATCCGTCGGGCTGTCATTCATTCGAAAGATGCTTTTTGGAATACGGAGAACGTAACAGTGTACGATTCCGAATTGACGGGAGAATACCTGGGCTGGCATTCGCGCAACCTGCGCTTGGTGAATTGCCGGATTTCGGGTACGCAGCCGCTTTGCTATGCACATAATCTGGTGATGGAAAATTGTACGCTGGCCGAAGATGCGGATCTTTGTTTCGAACATAGCAGTGTGCAAGCTACCCTTCGCAGCCCGGTGCATAGCGTGAAAAACCCGCGTACGGGAAGCATCACGGCAGAAAGCTTCGGACAGATCATTATCGACGAAAATGTGAAAGCCCCGGCCAATTGCCGTTTGAAATTGTGGGACGACAGAACTTGTTTCAATCAATGAACGCTTTTTTCGATGAAATCGTTCCCCGGCGGGGAACCTGCTCGTATAAATGGGATACGGCCAGTGAAGAAGGCGTGCTGCCGATGTGGGTAGCCGATATGGACTTCCGGACGGCGCCTGCGGTAACGGAAGCTTTGCGCCGACGGGTGGAACAAGGTATTTTCGGATATACGAAAGTGCCCCCCGCCTACTATACGGCGGTGATGGAATGGTTTTTCCGTAAACATGGGTGGCGGATGGAGCGGGAGTGGATGCTCTATACCTCGGGGGTAGTACCGGCGTTATCGGCCATTATCAAAGCGCTGACCGTACCGGGCGATCGGGTATTGGTACAGACACCGGTCTATACATGCTTCTTTTCCTCTATTCGCAATAACGGTTGCGAGGTGGTGGAAAACCGGCTGCTTTACGTGAACCGGGAAACTTATCGCATGGATTTCGAGGATTTGGAGAAAAAGTGCGCCGATCCGACCGTAAAACTCTTCTTGTTATGCAATCCGCATAATCCCGTCGGCAGGGTCTGGACAGAGGAAGAGTTGATGCGCCTAGGGGAAATCTGTCTTCGTCATGACGTACGCGTGGTGGCCGACGAAATTCATGGCGAATTGGTGCTTCCCGGTTACCGGTATACCCCTTTCGCTTCTCTTTCGAGTGAATTCCAAAAGCAAACGGTAAGTTGTGTTTCACCCAGCAAAGCTTTCAACCTGGCGGGGTTGCAGATTGCCACCATTATTTCTGCGGAGGCATCGGTACGCCGGAAAATCGATAAGGCGATAAATATAAACGAAGTCTGCGATGTGAATCCTTTCGGAGTGGAAGCTTCTATCGCGGCTTATACCCACGGCGAAAAATGGCTGGAAGCCTTAAAAGGGTATTTGAAGGAAAATTATAGTTTTCTGCAATCTTTTTTCAACACCTATCTTCCCCAGTTTCCCGTTGTACGGTTGGAAGGAACCTACCTGGTGTGGGTAGATTGTTCGGCACTTACGCTATCTTCGGAAAAACTGGCCGCGAATTTGTTGGAAAAGGAAAAGCTTTGGGTGAATGCCGGTAGCTTGTATGGCGAAGCCGGCGAGGGATTTATCCGCTTGAATATCGCTTGTCCGCGCCAGGTGCTGGCTGAGGGGCTTGCCCGCTTGCGTCGGGGCCTTGCAAGGTGGCAGAACTTCGAGCTTAGGTGAACAGATGAACTAAAAACAGCTATTTTAAACAAACAAGTATGACACTTCAGGAATTTTTGCAGCATGTAGCCATGCAAAAGCCGCTCTGTGGAGCGGATATTCACCGTTTCATGGATGAAATGAGCGGTGAAGCCCGGCGTATAACCTTCGAATTGAACGGTTCCTACCGGGAACCGGAGGAAATACGCACCTTATTGTCCCGTTTATTCGGTAAACCCGTCGATCCCACGTTTCGGGTGTTTCCCCCCTTCTATACGGATTTCGGGAAAAATATAACGATTGGAAAAAATGTATTTATCAACGCCTGCTGTCATTTTCAAGATCACGGCGGAGTGGTATTGGGCGACGGTTGCCAGATTGGGCATGCGGTAGTTTTCGCTACGCTCAATCATGGGTTTGCTCCCGAAGACCGCAGCACCACCTATCCCAAGCCTATCGTATTGGGAAAAAACGTATGGGTCGGGGCGAATGCAACGCTTCTTTCCGGGGTCACGATCGGTGACAACGCGATCATCGGGGCCGGGTCGGTAGTTACCAAAGATGTACCTGCGTATGCAATCGTAGGCGGCGTCCCGGCCAAAGTCATTAAATATATCGATCGGTAAACCACCCGCGAGGCAGGAGTCCTCACTTCCCCCCGGTTTTTGGTTGAATTTGCCCAAAGCCTGTCCTCGCCCGATGGGGGGAATAGCCAAAAGAAAACCTCTCGACTTTCGTCCGGGGAAGTCGGGAGGGGTATAAACTTTCTTTTGTATATATTTAAACTTTTGTGTATATTTGGAACCTATCTTACTTCCATGCTTTCCGGTGTGCCTATTCCACACCGAAAAGCATGGAAGAAGAAAAATGTTATCTTCAAGCAAACATAGTGTCTTGTTGGATTGGAAATTCCAATTACCAAATTGTAGAAAATAACCTATTGATCCCATAAAAAAGAAAGGAAACGGGGGATGAAAAAAATCATATTTTTACTGCTGGGTTGGTTTTGTCTTTGCAGTCTCGGCGCCGCGAAGCCGGCTAAAACGTTTACGGTTTTGCAATTGAACCTATGGCACGAAGGATCGAAAGTGCCCAATGGTTATCAGGGCATTGTAGATGTATTAGACGAAGTGGATGCAGACGTTGTCTTTCTTTGTGAAATCCGTGATTTCAACGGAAACAAATTCATGCCCCGCATGGTGGAAGATCTGCAGAAACGGGGAAAATTGTATTATGGAGAAACGCTGGGTATGACAGTGGGCGTGATGAGTAAAATCAAGCCCGATAGTCTGGCAAGGTGCTGCCTGGTGCCGGGAGATGAAAATCGGGCCATGTTGAAAGCGGTAATCACCATCGAGGGTGAGCCGGTAGCTTTTTATTCCTGCCATTTGGATTACTTGCATTACGAATGTTATATGCCCCGCGGATACAGCGGAAATACCTGGACGAAGATAGAGCGCCCTATCACCGACGAACAGGAAGTATTGGCTGCCAACCGGTTGGCGTTCCGGGATGAAACGATCCGTACCTTTATCGAAGAAGTGCAAACGGATATCCTCGGGGGACGGCCCGTCATTATGGGCGGCGACTTCAACGAACCCTCTCATCTGGATTGGCAAGCCGACACACGGAACCTATGGGATCATAATGGCGCCGTTATTCATTGGGATTGCTCGGTATTACTCCAAAAAGCCGGCTTCAAAGATGCTTACCGCGAAAAACATCCCGATCCTGTGCATTATCCGGGGTTTACTTTTCCGGCCGGTAACAAACTGGCCGAAGAGGCGAAACTGGAAAAACTGGCCTGGGCGCCTGATGTGGATGAACGGGATCGGATCGATTTCATTTACTATTACCTCGGCCACTCTCCCCTCTCGATGCAAAACAGCATTTTAGTAGGGCCGCCGGAAACGGTGGTGCGGGGAAAAATAGAAGCGAACGATTCCAAAGATCCCTTCTTTACGCCTCGCTCCATCTGGCCGACCGACCATAAAGGCAATCTGACTACCTTCGAAATCGTCTCCCCCGGCCCGCAACGGTAGTCTGCGCCGGTGGCATGCGGCATATTCCTTTTCAGCCTTTATCTTGGAAATCGGATAAAAGCTGAAAATAATTTTTTTATTTCTCAACAATAATCCGGGGAAGAGCGCCATCTATATTTGCAGTATCTTAACGCTGTGGGAAGAAGCTTTTTTCTTCGTATCGGTTGCATTTCCTAGTTGGCCAGTCTGGATGAGCAGGGGGATTTGTATCCCCTTCTTGGTATCGGTACCTTCCTCTAAATAATATTTTTAGGCTGGTTTATCCAATTCTTCCGAATCCAATCGATCTTATCTTCTTCCGTAACCAGGTAATCTATATCTCCTAGGGAAGCCACGCTATAGGTTTCGGCCGTATTCAGCTTATGACTATCGGCTATGATGATGCGCTGCCGCGCCCGCTCTATCATCAACCGTTTCACAAAAGCTTCTTCCCGGTCGGGGCAAGAAAGCCCCTGCTGCGGGTGTACATTACTGATGCCCAACACCAGCCAATCCGGCCGAATAGTCTGGAGAGTTTGAAATACGGTAACTCCCACCGTGACTTGCGACATCGGAAATACCCGGCCGCCGATAAAAATAAGTTCTACCTGGGGTTTCTGCATCACCTCGTTCGCTATCGGAAAACTATTGGTATAGAGGGTAAGCGGCACATCAGGCAGTAGCTGTCGGGCTACTGCCAAATTGGAAGTTCCTCCATCCATCAGTACTACGTCGCCGCTTCGAAACAACGGAACGACTTTGGCGCCCAACTGATGTTTAACAGCCATATCGGTATTCAATCGATCGGTGAATTCGAAAGAAATTCCGGCCTTGGCGATGGCTCCGCCATATACTTTGGTCAGTAATCCGCGCTCATCGAGTTCGGCCAAGTCCCGCCGCAACGTATCGTCGGAAACATGGAGTTCATTACTCAACGAGGTGATATAAATCCGGCTATGCGCATTCAGCCGGTTCAGAATGTATTGGTGTCTTTCTTCTTTCAACATAAGTCCTTCTTCAAACTATTGCAAACTAACGCAAATATAGTTAGATTTGAAAAGAAAGGAGCAATTTCAGGAAGTAAAATTCGAAAGTTTGCGGTATTTAATTCAATATAAAATCAAGACAGGCAAACTTCCGCATAGATAAAAAAAGCTCCGCAACGAGGATTTCCCGATACGGAAACCCTGTTTTCTTTAAAAAGAAGACGGAATACTTAATAAATTATAAAAAGTCAATGAAAAAGCAGATTTTAGTAGACATGGATGGCGTCTTAGCCGATGTATATGCGCAGTATATTCGCTTCGAATACCAACATACCGGCAGGCTGCTGCGCATAGAAGAGATGGACGGAAAACCGGAGAACGAACTTCCCTCTTTTTTCCGCTATGTAAGAATGTCGGGCTTTTTCCGTACCGCCCCCGTGATGCCCGGCAGTTTGGAGGGATTGCGTTTCCTGAACGATCGGTTTCGGGTACTGATCGTTTCCTCGGCTACCGAATTTCCCCAAAGTTTGACGGAGAAACAGGCGTGGTTGAATGAGTATTTTCCCTTTATCACCTGGCAACAAATAATTTTTTGCGGAAGTAAAGACTGTATTCAAGGCGATATTATGATAGACGACCACCCTAAAAATCTTTGCCACTTTGCAGGCCGAAGGATTATGTTTTCCCAACCGCACAACACCGACTCAGTGGTAACGAATTGCATCCGGGTAGCGGGATGGAAAGAAATTGTCTCTTTGGATTGGTTATACTCCTTTTCTTAAATTCAAGCTGTCCGCTCATCGGGGGGAATAAGTAAAT
>DBFJSK010000118.1:0-2459 GCA_048403675.1 Tannerellaceae bacterium
ATCCTTATTTTGCTGCACACAAAGGTACGATGTATTATTAAATGAAGAAATATTTCTTTATATATTTTTCCATCGTATCGTATTAAATATCGCTAACGGCGGCTCCGGCCGAATTTCAATGCGCCGTAGTTATTCCACATGCAAGACTAATCCTTTTAGGTACTCGCCCTCCGGATGGTAAATATTGACCGGATGGTCGGCCGGCTGCGTTAGCTGATGCAGGATGCGTACACGGCGTCCCGACTGAGCGGCTGCGCTGAATACGGCCAGGCGGAAGTTCTCCTTGCTCACTACTTGCGAACAGGAAAAGGTGAACAGGATGCCGCCGGGTTTGATTTTTTCGAAAGCGATCGCATTCAGTTTGCGGTATCCTTGCAACGCGTTTCTGAGTACGTTTTTATGTTTGGCGAAAGCGGGCGGATCCAGGATAATCAGATCATAATTGCTGCCCATCTTTTCCAGGTATTTGAAGGCGTCTTCCGCATAGGCTTCATGACGCGTATCGCCCGGGAAATTCAGCTCCACGTTTTTATTGGTCAAGGAGATGGCCTTTGCCGAACTGTCAACCGAATGCACCACTTTAGCGCCGCCGCGCATGGCATAGAACGAAAAGCCGCCCGTATAACAGAACATGTTCAGCACGGCGCGCCCGGGAGCATATTTTTCCAGCAGCAAACGATTTTCCCGTTGATCGACGAAAAAGCCGGTTTTTTGTCCTTTCTGCCAGTCCACGCAGAATTTCAAGCCGTTCTCCAGCGCGATGTCTTCTACCACGCCGCCGTATAAATAGCCGTCTTCACTGCCCAGGTTCGCTTTATAGGGCAACGTCGCTTCCGATTTATAATAGATGTTTTGCAAAGCATCGCCCAACACCCTTTTCAGGGCTTCCGCCAACTCGTGCCGCGCGTAGTGCATACCCACCGAGTGGGCTTGCATGACGGCTGTATGAGCGTACATGTCGATCACCAGTCCCGGCAGATTATCCCCTTCCCCATGGATCAGGCGGTAGGTGTTGTTCTGTTCCACGCCGGCCAGTCCCAGCGAACGGCGCAGGTTGTAAGCGGTGCGGATGCGTTCTTCCCAGAACGAGCCGTCGATCGTGGCGGGGGTGAAGGAAAGGATACGGACGGCGATGCTGCCGATTTGATAGTGTCCGACGGCCAGAAAGTGTTGGCGGGTATCGTATACTTCCACCAAATCCCCCTCTTCGGGATTGCCTTCGATCTGTTGGATGGCTCCCGAGAATACCCAGGGGTGGAAACGGAGCAGGGATTCTTCTTTTTTCGGCTTGAGATAAACTTTGCAAACGTTCATTTATGCTTGATTCAATAGGTTGTATATTCTCAGACAGGCCCAGGCGTCGAGCGCCGCGTATTTTTTTTGCGATTCGGTGAGCAGTTCGGCTTCCCAGTTCGACAGGCGCTGGCCTTTCGATATTTTTTTGTTGAAGAGGATCGCATATATCTTTTGCAGGCTGGCGTCTTCAATCCCGTACTTTCCCACAAAGTTTTGCAGGTCGAGGAAATTGGCCGGCGTTACATCCGTTCGTTTGCGGATGGCCCCGAAGTCGTCGCGTAGCGACAACCCGATCTTGAGTACGTCGTTGCTCCGGAGAAAGTTTTTCAGGGAGTCGGGAATATCGATCAGGTTCAGACGGAAAAGGAAACAAGTGTCGTCCGTAGCGATTTGCATCAACGAAATTTTATAATGTTGTCCTTTTTTGAAACTGGGGCGGGTTTCCGTATCGAAGCCGGCGGCGGGGAAACGCTGCAAATAATCTACCGCTTTGTCGGCATCCGATTTCGTGTTGATGGTAATGATCCGTCCGGGAAATTCTTCCAGCGGCAGTTGCGCTATTTCTTCTTTCGATATGGTATGTATGAATTGTTGTATCATGCTTCTTTTTCGTTCTTTTCCAAATTCTCTTCATCCGTATACCGTACGGTATGAAGCGCCTTGAGGGCATTCAACAGGGGCTGTCCCCAATATTCGCGGAAGTTCGATCGGCAAAGGGCCAAGGCTTCCAGCATGGCCACCTCGTTCCCTTGGCGAAAGAGGGCCACAAAATTGCCGGTGTCTTGGTATACGTCCGCCAGATTTTCCGAAATAAAGGAGGCGATCGGCGTGTCGCTATAGGGCATATCCGGATTGAAAGTATCCAGATACGTATCGCGTTCGCCCAACAAACCGGCTATTTGCTGACGTACCGACTCGTACATTTCTTCTGTTACCGTTTGTTCCGGCTCCGTATCCTCGTCGGGTTCGGCTTCGGGCAAGAGGGCCGCTTTCAGATAAAGCAGGGGAAGAATCTTGGTCGCTTTATCGACAAAATCGAAAAGCTCCGAACTTCCGGCAGCCTCCACGAAGTTGCAAAATTCAAGGGCCACCGCTACAAATTCAAGCGTATTTCGGTCGTATATCGGATTGTTTTCTTTTTCCATTTCTTTCGTAATATCAAT
>DBFJSK010000119.1:0-14167 GCA_048403675.1 Tannerellaceae bacterium
TCTAATTAAATATAGTAAATATATGAAACCTATATATCTTATATTATTCTCTTTGTGTTTCAGTGTTATGGCTGAAGCTCAAAATTTACAGTATTTTACAACTGATACCATATCTCCGCGTATCGTTTATTTAAAACTGAAAAGTGAGGGAGATTGGTCAAAACCCATGCTCGGGGAGTGGCATTGGCGTAACGATTCTGAAATGATAAAAAATATGGAAAAAGATATTTTCAAAACGGCTTTTCACGGTATAGACTGGAAACAAATACCAGCTTTACTGAAAGTCGGTGTGTTTTTCCGTTTTGATAAAACGTTACACATTGATTATGTCCATTTTGTGATTTATACGCATTCTTTTCCTCGGGAAGATTTAGTACCTTTAGAAAAAAACTTTTTGGATTACACTCGGTTGTTAAAAAAAGTTGATCTGAGTCCTTATTTGTATATCGATAATCCATCAAAATTTGAATGTGGCATCGGAAGGTTCGGGTTAATTCATGAAAAATCACCTGTATGGAACGAGAAATAAAAAGAAATTTTCTGTAAATGAATAAGAAAGTATTTTGTCTTTTTTTTTATTTATATTTTATGTTAATATAGTGAGTAGTGTACAATGTTTCCGCTATTTTAAACCGGATACGATGCTGCCCAACATTGTTTATTTTAGACTAAAAGGCCAGGAAAAGGATTCGAAACCCATACTTGTTGATTGGCATTGGCAAAATGAACGTAAAATGATCCTATATTTAGAAGTACATGTCTTTAAAGCAGCTTTTCAAGATGTGGATTGGAAGGAAGTGCCTGCTTTAACAAAAGTAGGCGTATTCTTTCGTTTCGATAAAACCCTACATATTGATTATGTGCATTTTATAATCTATGTAAGGGTGTTTCATCGGGATGATTTATCACGTTTGGAAAAGAATTTTTTAACCTATGTGCATTTGTTGAAAAAAGTCGATTTGGGAGATTATGTTTACACGGATGATCCGACCAAGTTCGAACCTGGGATTGGACGCTTGTGGTTAATTCGGGAAAACTCTGACGTAGGGAATGAAAAATAGAGATAAAAGCTTGCTTATTAAATAAAAAACCACCTATAAGTATGAAAATTGCACTCTTTGTTTTATTTTCTTTCGGTATCCACTTTTTGACCCCCAGCCAAGATTTTAAATATTTCGTGACGGATACGGTCTATCCGCAAGTAGTTTATTTGAAAATGAAAGGGGAAGAAAAATGGTCAGTTCCTTTAACCGTCGGCTGGCATTGGCAAAATGATCGTCAACTCATGGAATACATCGAAGAACATGTTTTCAAACCGGCTTTTGAAGGAGTAGAATGGAAAGCTCTGCCTGCTTTAACGGAAGTAGGTGTCTTTTTTCGTTTCGACAAAACATTACATATTGATTATGTCCATTTTATTATTAACTCTCGTGGCCCTTCACGTAAAGAATTAGTTCTTTTGGAAAAGAATCTTGTGGAATATATCCGGTTGATAAAAAAGGTGGATTTAGGAGAGCACTTAACTACGGATGACCACGAGAAATTTGAATATGGTATAAGCAGAGGATATTTGATTCGGAAAAACTCACCGGTTTGGAATGAAAAATAAACAAAACGTCCCCAAACCCGCTTTATACCTAGCCCTCCTGCGCTCGCTGCCGCCGCCCCGGTGTCAAACTATTAGACAGCAGTGTCTAATTTTTAGACATACCCGGAAAAAGCGGATATTTCCTAATGTTTTGAATCATTGTTTATTACCTCCTTTGGCATACTCTTTGCTACCTAATAGGCAGAAAACAAAAAAACAATGAAACAGCTATTACTAACAACAGTTCTTACCTTCTCTATGGCCACCCAGGCGATCGCCCAGGAGAGCATCTGGACTTTGGACGATTGTATGCGGTACGCCGTTGAAAACAGTCCAGCCGTAAAAAAGCAAGTGTATACCCACAATACCTACAAAGCCGAATATGGTTCAGCCGTCGCTTCCTTTTTTCCCAGCGTTTCAGCCAATGTAGGCGCCCGTTATAATTACGGACGGTCGGTCGATCCCGAAACCAATACCTATAATAATACGTCAACTTTCAACAACGGATACGAATTGAACGCCTCCCTCCCTATCTTTCAGGGAGGGCGATTGATAAACCAATGGCGCCTGGCCAAGGTCAACAAAATGCTTGGAAAAAACGATGTTCAAAAGCAAAAAGACGACGTGGCCCTTCAAACCATGCAAGATTATATGGATGTGGTGTACTACCAGGGTACGATTCGCCTGGCCACAGAAAAACTCGCCGAGAGCAACCGAACCTTATATAAAACCCGCCGTCAGATGGAACTGGGGCTTAAGGGTATGGCCGACGTAGCCCAGATGGAAGCGCAGGTAGCCGCCGACGACTATACGCTTACCCACCAGCAAAATCTCTATAATACGGCTGTATTGAAATTGCGTGAAGACATGAATTTGCCCTCCGATATGCCGTTGGCCGTCGATACGCTGCTGGCCGAAAAAAATTATGCAGTGATGGCCGAGTCGGCCGATGCGATTTATGATTACGCTTCGGTCAACAATCCCACCGCCCTTCAAGCCGATTACTCCTGGAAAGCCAGCAAGATGAGTTATCTGATGGCCAAAGGACGGTTGTTGCCCACCATCTCCTTGTCGGCGGGCATATCGACCAATTACTTTGAAAACTTAAAGATGGATAAAACCGACCCCGATTATAAAGCGCCGGCTCCCTTCAGCTCGCAGTTTAAAAACAACCGTGGAGAATATTTCAGCTTCAATCTGAGCTTTCCCCTCTTCGACGGGCTGAGCCGCGTTACCGAAGCACGCCGGGCCCGTAACACGATGCGGATCGCCTATCAAACAAAAATAGAAGTACTGCGCCAATTGGAAACAGCCGTAGAACAATCCGTTCTCGACCGCGAAGGATACGCCAAGGAAACCATTCAGATGGAAAAGAAAGTACAGTCCGACGAACTGGCCTACCGCGTCACCCTGCGCAAATACGAAGAAGGGCTGATGAGTTCGCTCGACGTACAAACCAGTTCCAACACCCTGGTCACCTCCAAAGCCGACCTGCTGCAACGCAAGCTGATGTATCTCCTTAAATGCCGCCAGGTGGATTACTATAAGGGCAAACCGCTTATCGAAGCCGTAACTCCCGCCAAATAAACCCTATTCAATCGTTAATAATAAAACAACATACTTATGGATATTCAATTAGAAAAAAAGAAAGGACTTCAGAAGAAGCATTTGCCTTACGTCATCGGAGGCGCTTTATTCCTTATCCTGGTCGGATGGATTATTTTCGGCGACCACGCATCCACCTTGAAAGTCGATGCGCGCGGCATCAGTATTGGCGATGTAACCCGCGAACAGTTCAACGATTTCGTTCGTGTCGATGGGCAAGTACAACCCATCACCGTGGTGCAGCTTAGCCCCGAAGAAGGCGGGATCGTGCAGGAAAAAGTAGTAGAGGAAGGCGCCCAGGTGAAAAAAGGCGACATCATCGTGCGCTTGAGCAACTCCAACCTCGATTTGCAAATCCTGACCGCCGAAGCCGAACTGGCTGAAAAGCAAAACTTCCTCCGGAACACGCAGGTGACGATGGAACAGGACAAACTAACCAACCAGACGGAAAAGTTGCAGTACGATATGGATATGACCCGTGCGCGCCGGGCGTACAACCAGCAGGCGCAGTTATATAAGGAAAACCTGATTGCCAAGGAAGACTACCTGAAGGCCAAGGAAGATTACGAGTTGGCCACGCAAAAACACACCTTGATTTCCGAACGGTTGCGTCAGGATTCCATCTCGCGTTCCATCCAGATGGAAGAAATGGAGATGAGTTTGGCCAATATGCGCAAAAACATCCAGTTGGTACACGAACGGAAAGAAAATCTGAATGTCCGCTCCCAGATCAACGGCGAACTCGGCCTGCTCGACGTCGTATTGGGCCAGAACATCACGCCCGGGCAGAAGATCGGCCAGATCAACGACCTGTCGGACTATAAAATCGAAGCCCAGATCGACGAACATTATATCGACCGGGTGAAATCGGGCTTGAGCGCTACCTTCGAACGTCAGGGTACACATTTTAATCTG
Organism: Tannerellaceae bacterium; assembly: GCA_048403675.1. GTDB lineage: Bacteria > Bacteroidota > Bacteroidia > Bacteroidales > Tannerellaceae > Parabacteroides. Next base: position 4,109 of record DBFJSK010000119.1, read on the forward strand.
GTTGTCCGTAAAGTCTATCCCGAAGTACGCGACGGAAAATTCCGCGCCGACTTTGTCTTTACCGGCGAGCGCCCCGACAATATCCGCAGCGGCCAGACCTATTATATCAACCTGGAGCTGGGCCAACCTACGGAAAGTATCATTATCCCCCGCGGAACCTTCTTCCAAAGCACGGGTGGCAGTTGGATTTTCGTACTCGATCCGGACGGCAAGAAAGCCTATCGCCGCACCATCAAGATCGGCCGGCAGAACCCGCAGTATTACGAAGTAACCGAAGGGCTTGAACCGGGCGAGAAAGTGATTGTTTCGAGCTACGAAAGTTATAAAGACAACGAAGTATTGGTATTGGAATAACCTTCTGAGAAATCCGATTGCCGGAAACGATCAGGTTCCGGCAATTTTTTTCTCTGTTTCCGAATAAAGTACCAGGGAGAGGGCTTTCTGATTTTCGCCGGGATCGGTGTTTATTCGTCGGCTCTCTTTTTTATGCACGTCAAATTATTTTTACCGACTTATAAAAAGGAACTACGAGTTATGAAAAGCAGTTATATCACCGCCTGGCGCAGCCTTTTTAAAAAAGGCAGGCACAATCCAATAAAAATTTTATCGTTAGGCATCGGTTTGGCCATGGGGTTGGTGTTGATTTCCAAAGTATGCTTCGACCTCTCGTACGATAATTTTTATCCCGATGCCCCGCGGATCTACCGTTTGCAAGAAAGCCTGTCGATGGAAACGGTACATCTCGAGAACTATCCTCACGTCAGCGGAGCAGTGGCACCGGGCATGATGGCCGAAATCCCCGAAGTACAGACCGCTACCCGGATCGATGTGATGAGCGAAGACCGTTGTCTGACTACGGAGGATAAGCGCATGTATGAGGCCGATATGATTATGGCCGACAGTTGTTTTTTCGATGTATTGCCCCGACCGGTAAAGGTAGGCAATCCGAGGCATATTCTTGCAAGGCCCCTTTATGCGCTGGTTTCGGAATCGCTGGCGCGAAAAATCGAGGACTCCGGAAATGTAGTAGGTCGTACCTTCGAAGTACAAAGTTACCCCGGCCGTCGGATTACGATCGGCGGAGTTTTTGAGGACGTACCGGTCAATTCTCACCTCGACTATGATGTAATTATTTCCATGCCTTCTTTCGAACCCCTCCACCAGTTCGATCTGACTGATAATTGGATGGGAGGCGACCGGTTCAACGGGTATGCCAAACTGTTGCCCGGCGTAGAGGTCGCTACCGTCGAAAAAGCCATGGTTGCTATGCTGAAACGGCATGTAGATGTGGAATTTCTAAACAAACAAGGCATGGAGTTGAAGTACACCCTTCTGCCGTTGGAAGAGGTCTACAGCCATTCGCCCGAAAACAAGCAGATGGCGGTTATCCTTTCTTTTATCGCTTTCGCACTTTTGTTCGCAGCGGTAATGAATTACGTGCTGGTGGTGATTTCCTCCCTGATGTCGCGTACCAAAGAGGTGGCCGTACATAAATGTTACGGAGCGTCGGGCCGTAGTATTTCCGAAATGATTTTTTCCGAAACCGCCTTACATTTAGTTATTTCCCTTATTATCGCCGCTTTGTTGGTATTTGCCTTTCGCAGCACGATCGAAGAACTGGTGCATGCGCCGCTTTCTTCGGTATTGACATCCCGTACGTGGATGGTGTTGGCGGCCGTTGCGACCGGTGTCTTTTTGCTGGCCGGCTTGCTACCTTCCCAACTGTTTATGCGGATTCCTGTGGCGGCGGCTTTCCGTTCTTACCGCGAATCGCGGCGTAACTGGAAACGGATCTTGCTGTTTGTGCAATTTACCGCTTCCGGCTTTATGGTGGCGTTTCTGTTGGTGATCGGTTTGCAATACGAGCGGATGGTGAATAAGGACAACGGATACGACCCGGACCGGGTGGTCTATGCCAAACTCCGGGGGGTCTCTGCAGCCGATCGGGCGACGGTGATAGAGGAATTACGCCGGCTTGGCGAGGTGGAAGCGGTGTCGAGTTGCTTTTCGCTTCCCTTGTTTGCCGGCAACGGGAATATGATTTTTCGGCCCGGTACGGATGAAACCGTGCTGCATTTTGCCGATTTGGACGAAACCGACGCTTCATTTGTACCCGCTATGGGCCTTCGCATCTTGCAAGGGGCGAACTTCGATCCGGCGACCGCCGATTCCAGCCAGGTGCTGGTCAGCCGGCTGATGGCCGAAAAGTTGGCCGATACGTTTGGTTGGACAGACGGGGTGGTGGGTAAGTCGTTTCAGGTCACCGGACACGCCAATAAAGGCTTCTTTACCGCTGTCGGCGTGTATGAGGAAGTCCGTATCGGGGTGATTTCCGACCGGGTTCCCGAACCGAGTATGTTGTTTTATTCGAAAACTCCCCAACAAGTGTTGGTGGTCAAATTGCGGGAGCTGACGGCCCAGAACCGGGAAAAAGTAAAAGCGGTGATCCGGGAAGTGATTCCCGATAAGGAGCTGGCGGTCGATGCTTATCGCACGAGCCTGACCGATGCGTACCATGATTCCCGCTTATTTCGCAATGCGGTATTGATCGGCGGCATCGTCACGTTGCTTATTTCGCTGCTCGGTTTGATCGGGTATACCAACGACGAGATCAACCGGCGCAGTAAGGAAATTGCGATTCGGAAGATTAACGGAGCCACACTGAAAGATATTTTATCCCTGGTAACGGTCGATGCGTTGTATATGGCCCTACCGGCTGTGCTGTTGGGCGTGATCGGCGCCCGGCTGGCGGGTGAGAAATGGCTGGAGCGGTTTTCCGATAAGATCACTCTCGATGCGGGGATGTTTGCCGTAAGCGGCCTGGCGATTTTACTTTTGGTGTTGACGCTCGTGGTTTGGCGTATCTGGAGTTTGACGAATGATAACCCCGTAGATAGTCTTCGGTCGGAGTAGAAAAGACGACCGGGGGAGGAGGGACAAGATCGTTTGTTTGAAATAAAAATAACGTAGAAGAAAATTATTCCTTTAGTTTTAAAAGGATCTTCTTACCTTTGTTTCGTAAGGAGAGAAAACCAAAGAAAAATATATGTTGAAAGATTTGCAAATGGCCTGTCGTTCGCTATTTAAGAAAGGGCGGCATAACGGGATGAAAATTATATCCCTGGGAGTAGGGTTGGCAGTAGGACTGATTCTGATTGCCAAAGTTTATTTCGAACAATCGTATGATGATTTCTTTCCGGATAAGGAACGGATTTATAGGATAAAATCGGTATTGGTTAGGGATAATAAGCTCGACGAATGGCCGCAGGTAAGCGGCGCGATCGCGCCGGGAATGAAAATGGAGATTCCCGAAGTGGAAGTTGCTACCCGGTATACAGGCATTGCTTACGACGCGGCGATCGTTACGCCCGATAAGCGCAAATACCATGTGGATGCTATTTTAGGAGATAGTTGTATGTTTGACGTATTTCCGTTGCCTATCCTTATCGGCGATCCCAAAGATATATTGAACCGGCCTATGTATGCGCTTATCTCCGAAAGCTTGGCCGCGATGATGGGGAAAAATGTGATCGGACAAACCTTCGAATTGGAGGATACTCCGGGCCAAGTACTCACGGTGGGGGGAATATTCAAAGATATTCCCGAAAACTCCCATCTGGATTTTAATGTCGTGGTTTCCATGCCGTCTATTGCTCATTTTACGCGCGACGGGTCGATGAACTGGGTCGGTAACGACCGTTACCGGGGCTATGTGAAGCTCTTGCCCGGCGTACAGCCTTCCGATGTGAAGCAGGGAATACTCCGGATGCAGGAAAAAAACCAGCCGCTCGCCCAGATGAAACAGGCTGGTATCGATCTATCGTATACGTTACAACCTATGTTGGCTGTGCATAACGGCGATAAGAATGTCAAACGAATGGTCGTCTTGCTTTCGCTTTTGGCTTTTGCGCTGCTTTTTACCGCCATCATGAATTATATTCTGATTGTGGTTTCCTCCATCGTGAACCGCAGCCGTGAAGTGGCCGTGCATAAATGTTACGGGGCTTCGGGCAGAGATATTCACCGGATGGTGATGTCCGAAGCTTTCCTGCATTTGCTTCTTTCTTTGCTCTTGGCCGTGGGCTTGATCTTTGCCTTTCGGGGAACGATCGAAGAATTGCTGGATGCTTCGCTCGGGGCATTATTTCTGTCGAAAGGAAGCCTCATTTTGCTGGTGATCTGTGTAGCCGTATTGTTAACCACCGGCTTGGTGCCCGGCTATCTTTTCGGGCGGATTCCGGTAGCTTCCGCTTTCCGCAATTTTCGCGAAAACCGGCGTTTGTGGAAATTGAGTTTACTGTTTTTCCAGTTTATCGCTTCCGGCTTTCTGCTTACTTTGTTGGTGGTTATCGGGCGGCAATATACTTTTATGGTGAACGACAATCCCGGCTACGCCTATGATAAACTGGCCTATTGCGAATTGGCCGGCGTGGATTCCACGCTCCGGCAGAAAACGATCGACGAGGTGATGCGGCTTTCGGAGGTGGCTGAAGTAACCACTTCTTCGCATCTTTTTTTCTGGTCGCCTTCGGGCAATAATGTCCGTTTACCGGGCGATGAACGCGAATTGTTCAATATTGCGGATATGTACTGGGTAGGCGACGGGTATCTGAAAATGATGGAGATTCCGGTTATCGAGGGGCGTTCCTTCGAAGAGGGCGTTTCTTCTTCCCATGAAGTGATGGTAAGCCGCAGCTTTGCGAAAAAGATGGAAACGGTGGCCGGTTGGAAAGACAGCCCGGTCGGAAAAGGGATTATCGTTACCGAACATAGCCAGACGAACAATGATGCGTTTACAATTTGCGGTGTTTATGAGGATGTCCGTCTGGGTACCATCGGGAATGTGGACGAGCGCCCGACGGTGATGTTTTACCGCCATCGTCCTTCGCCGGTGCTGATGGTTAAATTTCATGCGTTTACTCCCGAATCGATGCGTAAGGTTTCCGAGACGTTGAAGCAGTTGATACCCAATAAGGAAGTCGTGTTGCATGCTTACCGTACGGAAATGATCGACCAGTATCAGGATTCCCGTCGTTTCCGCGACGCGGTGATGATCGGCGGTATCATAACGTTGCTGATTTCTTTGATCGGCTTGGTGGGGTATACGGAAGACGAAGTGGGGCGCCGCCGGTCGGAAGTGGCCGTGCGTCAGGTGAACGGGGCCACGTTGAAAGATGTACTCCGGCTTTTCCTCGGGGATATACTTCGGATTGCTTTGCCGGCTTTGATCCTGGGCGGCTGTATCTCTTATTTGGTGGCCGGGAAATGGCAGGAGCAATTTACGGAGAAAATACCGCTTTCATGGTATATCTTTATCGGGTGCGGATGTGGGGTACTGGCCATTATCCTGACGGTAGTAAGCCTCAAGGTACACAAGGCTTCCCGCGAGAATCCGGTGAATTGCCTCCGTTCGGAATAAAATAGCAGAAGCTATCCGTCATTCGGATAGGGGGAGGGAGAAAAGGTATAAGAATGTCCGGAAGGACGCCGGGAACAAATAATCTCATTTAAACCGGTGTCTAAAAAATAGACGGTACTGTCTATTTTTTAGACACTTTTATTTTATGTCCGGCAAGAGTAGATAGTTGATAAATAATTGATTAATAGTTTTGGCATGTTATTTGAATCTTTTTCACCGAAGGAAATTATGGGGCAGAAAGGCCCGATAAAGGTGGAAAAATAGAAAAAATAGAATAATAAGATGAACAACCTACTCAATTTTAAATCCTTTTTTAAATTTCTCAGCCGCAATAAAGCCTATACCTTTATCGATGTATTCGGCTTGTCGGTTTCGTTGATGTTTGTCATTTTGATTGCGGTCTATACCTGGCAGGAGTTTTCTACCGATCGGTTTCAGGAAAAGGGCGATCGGATTTGTATTCTGGGTAATGAAAAATTTACGGCCAGTGCGTATCGGTTGGCCGAGCGGATCAAAGACCGTTATCCCGAAGTAGAAAAAATCTGTCCGATGACGTTCGATCAGATGCCGGCCGAGGTAGACGACAAACGGTTCAATGTAGAGATCGGCCTGGTGGATTCCACTTTCTTCGATATGTTTTCGTTTCCCTTGAAAAATGTAGCGCCCCGGCAAGCCTTGGCGGCTCGCAACTACGCCATCATTTCCGAAACCTTTGCGCATACGGCTTTCGGCACGAGAGATCCTTTAGGCGAAACGATTCATCTGCACGATTCGGTGGTTGTGACGGTGAACGGGGTGATGAAAGATATAAAAAACTCTGTCATTCCCGAATGCGATCTGTTGATCCGCGTCGACAATATCAAATATTTCAATCGCTCGATGGATGACGAGCGGTTGGGTAATGCCGGCAGCGCCTATCTGTTCTTCCAACTCAATGCGCCGGGAGCGCTCGATTCGAAATGCGGGGAAATGGCCGATTGGTTTAAAACGTTCTTTTGGTTGTATGAGAAGGATTTCCTGCGTACCGTGCAGTTTATTCCCTTGCATGAATTGTATTTTTCCGAGCTGGATACCATGGGGCTTCGGCATGGCGATTGGAAATTTGTCATCGTATTGATGTCGGTGGGCATTTTGATTCTGCTTTTTGCCATTATCAATTATATTAACCTGACGGTGGCTCAAACGGCTTTCCGGGCGAAAGAAATGGCCACGCGCCGTTTGTTGGGATCGGCCCGGAAAGAACTCTTTCTGCGGTTGATAATGGAATCGACGTTGTTGTCGTTGGTTTCTTTCTTGCTAGGATTCTTATTTGCTCTGGCGGCTTTGCCCACGGCCAATAATCTTTTGCAAACCAAGCTCGATTTGCTGGGGGCGGTCACGCCTGCCAGCGTGTTGATTGCACTTCTGTTGATTGTTTTCCTCGGGGTTGTTTCCGGACTGTTGCCGGCTAGCGTTATTTCCAGTTCCAAACCTATCGACGTGGTGCGCGGTAATTTCCGTACCCGTACGAAGATGGTATTCAGTAAATTTTTCATTACTTTCCAGAATGTGATTACCATTACCCTGATAGCCGTATCCATTACGATGATCGCTCAGTCGTACCATTTGATTCATGCTCCGCTAGGGTATCGTACCGAAAATATCATGGATATAAATGTCGGACGGTTGGATAGTTTGCAAATCGCCACTTTGGCCAACGAACTGCAAAGCCTGCCCGAAGTGAAACAGGTCGCTTATTCGATGGGTACGCCTTTTAACCGGGGCAATAACTGGAGCGGTACCTACGATGGTCATACGATTAGTTTTCAGGTATTGGAAGCTGAGCCTGCCTTACGCGAGATGCTCGATATTCAGGTGTTGCAAGATAATCATGCTTCGGATGAGGCTTATTTTTTGAATGAAGAGGCGTTTAAGCAACTGGGTATTCCCGACGATATGTCTTCGTTCGTGTATAACGGGAATACCTGTATGATTGCCGGCAAAATAAAAGATATTCAATTAAGGAATATCACCTATGGGAAGACGCCCGTGATGTTACGGTTTAAACGGCGGGGCGAGCTGCGGAGCTGCTGGAATTTGTTGGTAGAGGTGCAAGGAGATCCCTTCGCCGTCCGGAAAAAAGTGGAGACGCTGTTTAAAAAGATTACCCATCTCGATTTTGAAGGGAAATATTTCGATCAGCAGATCGAAGAATCCTTTGCTTCCCAGAAACGGATTTCGAAGATCGTTTCGATTTTCGCGGGCATCGCCATCCTGATTTCTTTGCTGGGATTGCTGGCAATGTCGACTTACTTTATCCAGCAGCGTGCCAGCGAGGTGGCTGTCCGGAAAGTATTCGGTTCCACCAATAGCCAAATATTATTGAAACTGGTGCTCACCTTCCTCAATTATGTAGTAATTGCTTTCGTGATTGCGGTTCCGCTGATCTGGTATTTTATGGATCAGTGGCTTTCAGATTATACTTATCGTATTCGTTTGAGCCCCCTTATCTTTATCGCTGCCGGCTTGTTCTGCCTCCTGATCTCTTTTGCCACCGTTTTCTGGCAGAGCTACCGGGCGGCCAATACGAACCCGGTGAACAGTTTCCGCAACCGGCAATAAAGGGGCATGCCAGTCGCTTGGCGGGAGAAATGAAGTGAGAAATGGTTTACGCGGGCGTAAACTTTCTAAGCAATAAAAAAGTAAAAAATAACAGAATGAATCGATATCTTTTAAATTTTAAGTCGTTCTTTCAATTCCTCAGCCGGAACAAAGCCTATACGTTTATAGACATCTTCGGCCTCTCGGTTTCCTTAATGTTTGTCATCCTGATTGCGGTTTACACCTGGCAGGAACTCTCCACCGACCGTTTTCAGGAAAAAGGCGACCGGATCTGTATTCTGGCCAACGACAACAATTGCGGAAGCGCTTATCGCTTGGCCCAGCACGTAAAAGACCGTTACCCGGAAGTAGAAAAAATATGCCCTGTGGCTTTCTTCAGCAGTGCTCCTGTCGAGATTCAAGGAAAAGATTGGAATCCAACGCTCGGCATGGTGGACTCTACCTTTTTCGATATGTTTTCTTTTCCTTTGGTGAGCGGAACGCCCCATGAAGTGCTTTCCGCGCGCAACTATGCCGTGATTTCCGAGTCGTTTGCCCGCAAAGTGTTCGGTGATCAAAACCCGTTGGGAGCTTCCTTTCATGTGTATGATTCGATTGTGGTGACGGTGAACGGGGTCATGAAAGATATAAAAAATTCAGTGATCCCTTACCGGGATCTGCTTGTCCGGATAGATAATGTAAAATACTTCAACCCGTCGATGGATAGCGAGGAGTTCAACAATGCCGGGAGCGCTTTCCTTTTCTTTCAACTGACGGAACCCGGCGCACTCGATTCGAAATGTACCGAAATCGCCGATTGGTTCAAAACCTTTTTCTGGCAATATCAGGACGGATTTTACGAAGTGGTTCAGTTTATACCTTTAAAGGAGCTTTATTTCTCGGAGTTAAACGGCGGAGAACTGGAGCGAGGCGATTGGAAATTTGTCATGATCCTGATGTCGGTAGGCATCCTGATCCTGATCTTTGCCGTGATTAACTACATTAACCTGACGGTAGCCCAGACCGGTTTTCGTGCCAAAGAAATGGCTACCCGCCGGCTATTAGGTTCGTCGCGGTCGGAGCTGTTTCTGCGTTTGATACTGGAATCGTCCTTATTGTCGTTGATTTCATTTCTGTTCGGTATCCTGCTGGCTTTTGCCGCTTTGCCCACCGCCCGCGATTTGTTGCAAAAAAAGATCGATTTGGTCGGGGCGATTACGCCCTTCAGCATGCTCCTTTGTCTGGGATTGATTCTTATTCTTGGCGTTATAACCGGTCTGCTTCCTGCGATCATCATCTCCAATTCGAAGCCTATCGAAGTGGTACGCGGTAACTTCCGGACGAAAACGAAAATGGTATTCAGCAAGTTTTTCATCACCTTCCAGAATATAATTACGATTACGCTGATCGCTATTTCCATCACTATGATTGCCCAATCGCATCACCTGATTCACGCCCCCCTGGGATACCGTACCCAAAATATCCTCACCATCAATGTCGATCCGCTGGATAGCATGCAAGTGGTTACCTTATCCGGCGAACTAAAGAACTTGCCTGCGGTGAAAAATGTGGCGATCTCGGCCGGAACGCCCTTCAATTTCGGCAATAATTGGAGCGGAACGTACGACGGACACACGATCTCCTTTCAGATCATCGATGGCGAACCGGCTCTTCGCGAAATGCTGGATCTCCAAATTTTGCAAGACAATCATGTCGGTGGCACCTGGGCCTATTATGTCAGTGAAGAAGCTTTCCGGCAGATGGGCATTTCCGAGGATGCGCCTAGTTTTGAATTTAGCGGCCATACTTTCTTGGTGGCCGGAAAAGTAAAAGATTTTCAATTAGGAAATATCACGAATAGCAAACGGCCCATTTTACTCGGCCTCCACCCATTGAAAGAAATGCGCTTTTTTTGGGATGTTCTCGTGGAGATACAAGGCGATCCTTTCGAAGCGAGAGACGCTATCAAAAAAGTATATAACGGAATTTCCACTTCGGAGTTTAGAGGCAAATTCCTCGATGAAAGAGTGGAAGAGTCTTTCGAAGCTCAAAAACGTACC
>DBFJSK010000120.1:0-1509 GCA_048403675.1 Tannerellaceae bacterium
GACATCCGTTTCCTGCCAAAACAATTTTTTAGGAAGAAGTGTTAGATAAACAGGATCTTCAGCATTTATAATGTGGTAAAAAACTGTAAAAGTGAATAAAATCATTATCATAGGCGCCGGTATATCCGGACTTTCGGCCGCTTGCTATCTGGCCAAGGCTGGCTTTGAAGTGGAAATATACGAGAAAAACACCCAAACGGGCGGACGCGCCCGCCAACTCAGAAAAAACGGTTTTGTCTTTGACATGGGCCCCACTTTCTACTGGATGCCGGATGTATTTGAAAAATTCTTCAATGATTTTGGTAAAAAAACTTCCGATTATTATGAGCTGATCCGGTTAAATCCCGGTTACGAGGTCTATTTCGGGCAGAAGGACTCTATTGCTTTGCCTGCCGATAAAGAAGGCATTGAAAATATCTTTGAAAAATATGAACCGGGCAGCGGTACGTTTCTCCGAAAATTTCTCCGTGAGGCCGGATTCAACTATCGCGTGGCCATGGACAAAGTGGTGTATAAACCGGGAGAATCGCCGCTGGAATTGGTTATGCCGGCTACGGTCGGAAGGGTTACCCAATTCTTTTCGAGTTTGAGCCGTATCGTTCGAAAAAATATCCGAAATCCTAAACTACAGCAGATATTGGAGTTTCCAGTGCTGTTTCTGGGGGCGAAACCTTCTGATATTCCGGCTTTTTATTGCTTTATGAATTATGCCGACATGGAAATGGGCACGTGGCATATACGGGGGGGCATGTATAAACTTATTGAAGCCATGCAACATCTGGCTGAAAGCATGGGGGTGAAAATTTATACCGGCAGTCCTGTCGAAAAAATTGACATAACCAAGGGTAAAGCCACGGGCGTTCTCGTCAATAAGGAACGTATACCGGCAAGGGTCGTCATCTCCGGGGCCGATTACCAGCATACCGAACAATTAATTGAAAGTGCTTATCGGAATTATAGTGAAAAATATTGGCAAAGCCGGGTCATGGCTCCTTCGGCCTTGCTCTATTACATTGCCTTTGATAAACGATTGGATCATGTCTCACATCATACCTTGTTTTTTGATACGGATTTTTCCGTACATGCCCGCACTATTTATGATGCTCCGGCATGGCCGGAAACGCCGCTCTTTTATGCCAGTTTCCCCTCAAAGACAGATGCTTCTTTCGCGCCCCCGGGAAAAGAAGCAGGCGTATTTCTTATTCCGGTAGCTTCGGGATTGAAAGATACCCCCGACCTGCGCCGGAAGTATTTCGACCAGATCATGGAACGTATGGAAAGTTTGACAAGCCAGTCGTTAAAAAAAGAAGTACTGTTTTACGAATCGTATGCTTCCAGTGATTTTGTAAAAGACTACCATGCTTATAAGGGGAATGCATACGGACTGGCAAACATACGCTTGCAGACCGCTTTCCTAAAGCCGAAAATACGAAACAAAGCCGTGAAAAACTTGTTTTATACAGGACAGCTTACGGTTCCCGGCCCGGGTGTTCCCCCTGCTATCATATC
>DBFJSK010000121.1:0-4270 GCA_048403675.1 Tannerellaceae bacterium
TACGGATAGCTAAACCCGAATTACAGATCATCGGTTTTTAATGTCTTTCTGCCCCCACTCGCCCCAAAACGTGTTCCAAAAAGAAAACGCACGCCGAAAGCCGGGGACGACTTTCAGCGTGCGCTTTCTCTATCCGGGCCGGAATAACTGCCTCCAGGCTCCCGGCCTGTTTTTCGTTCGGGTGTCTACATCAACAAACGGACAAGCAGGTCGAAATCCGTATCCCGAAAAGAAGATTCCCAGGGCGTGGTATCCGACGTCTGGTTACGGGTTTCCATCAGGGCGGCGGCTTTGTCCTTTTCTCCCTTATAAATGGCGGTGCACCATTCTACAATCCGGTTGTCGGGGTGAGTCGTTTTCCAGGCGGCTACTCTCCTATCGCCCTCGTCGGAGCGACCGCGCTCCTTTAAGGCAAGGGCGGTGAGCAAATCGGACGAACGGAAATAATGCGATGCAGGGGCAGATGCGAAGACTTGTTCGAAAAGAACATTCGCCTTTGCGCGTTCTCCCTGCGCAAGCAGGATGCGGGCCTGGAGGTAGTTTTCCAGGCGGCTGTCGATCTGGTCGTCGGAGGGTTTGCCTACGCCCAGATTCTCCGGCCATTCTTTGGATGCGTTCACCCAGGCAAGGGCTTTGGCATAACTGCCCCGTTTCAGGTAATCCATGGCTTGGTAAAGGTTGGCGGCGCGGTAGACGCCCCGACCGGCATAAGCTCCTTCATTAGGTAATACTTGGAGTTGTTTCAGCAAACGGATGCAAGCCGGATAGCGGCCGGTTTCACAATACCCTTTGGCTAGTTTGAGGCCGAGGTAATAGTTGGAAGGGTATTTTTTCAGGTACTTCTCGCCCGTCTTCACCACTTCGGCCCAGGCGCCTTTGGCAGTATAAGCCGTAAGCAGGGCAAAGCCGGTGCGCCAGGACATTTCCTCTTTCTCGGCTTTGAGCAGGTCGGCCCATACGGCGTCCGGATCGGAAGCGGGAAGCGTTTGTTTAAGCCGGGCCCGCGTAAGGTAGAAAGGCGCATAAGGTGGATTGCCTGCCGCGTCCATCCATTCGACGGCCCGATCCGGCTGGCGGTTGGCCCAATAAATCAGGGCCAGGTAATATTTCGGTTTCCAATTGTCCGACTGGCCGACAGCCCATTCCAGGGCTTTTTTGGTTTCCGGACGGAAGGGGAAGACTAAAGCCGGGGTGGTTATGTCGGCTTTTTTCAATACGTCGAGCGCTTCTTTTTCCCATCCCTTGCCGTGCAACAAATAGGCAATCCGGTAGTCGGCAATGGGGTAGCCACCGGCAAAGGAGAAGAGTTCGATCGCCTCCTCGGTACATCCTATCGCCTCATACCAGCCTCCTAGCTCCAGGTAGGTTTCCCAGGCTAATTCATTGTGTATGCCGTTGCCGAAACGGCCGACGGCTTCCGGCGTGCGATCGAGGCATAGTTGTTCATAGCGGGCAAAATGGTATAAGGGCCAATCTGCTAAGACGGTTTCTATTTGTTGTGTAGCTTTTTCTTTTTGTCCGGTTTTCCGGTAGACAACCATCAGCACTTGACGGGCGCCGAGGTTCATCCGGTTGTAATCGAGGCTTTTCAAAGCGTAATGTTCCGCTTTTTCCCAGGCGCCCTCTTTCAGGCTGATCTCGGCCAACGCTTCCAGGGCCGCGCTCCGGAAGGCCGGCGCATAGGAAGCAACCGAGAAACCGTCTTTCGCATCGGCCCCCCGACCTTCGGCCCGGTTGCAAAGACCGTATAAGTAATTAGCTTCGCCGTCGTAAGTATTCAAGCTGAGAGCGCGTTTGAGTAAGACAAGCGCTTCTTCAGTGCGGCCTTCGCGGTAGTAAAGGGAAGCCAAACGGTTCAAAGCCGGTGCAAACAGGGAGTATTTTTCCAGCGCTTGCCGCAGATAGTGCTCCGCTTTTGTATTTTCTTTCTGGTTCATCCATTGTTCGCCTTGGGTATAAAGTCCGTACGCGGTGTTCCAATCGAAGCCGGCGGCCAATTGGGTGGGACGGTCGAGCAGGTAATCGTCTTTTTGTTCGGAATAAACCAGGTCGCCGTCGCCGATCAGGATGCGCAGGTTTCCTTCCGGAATACTCCCCAACCGGGGCAAGGTTGTTTTCCAGGGTTCCAACACCTGGGTTTCGAGAGGCAGGGTCTCGCGCAGTGCTTCGCCATCGTATATTTTCAGGGTGGTGGAGGTGGCGGACAACGGCGAAAAGGCCAGTTTCAACGCACCAGCTTCGCGGCTTACATGCAGAGCCCCGATCCGGCTGGCTTTGGAAATGCCCTGGATACCTTTCACCGGAAACCAGTATTCCGTCCACCGGTCGGTCATGCCGGGGCCGAATGCGTAGTGTTTATAGGGAGTGAACGCGCTGTTGGAGGCGGGCTGGTTGTACATGCGGCCGGATTGCAGTTCGATGTATTGTCCGTCGGTGTCGGTGAGTAATTCTTCCCAGATGCCGCCGTCGCGCGCTTGGCTCCAGAGGAAGATTTTCATGCCGAGTTTCTCGTCGTAGCCGGCGTGGTGTACGGAACCGAAATCGTCGTCGTGCCAGTAAATACCGTAATAGTCGTTGTAGTAGCCTAGCACGTGGTAGGATTTGGAACTGCCGAAATCATTTTTATCGTACCAGGAAATATCACGGCCTTGCTCATCGAGGGGGAAGGAATGGGCATCGCCGCCGTGCCCGATATACCGGTTGCCGGGGTAACAGAACTGGGCGTTTCCGTGGGCGGGATAGCCGGCGTTCATCCATTGGTAGTAGGGTTGGTCTACCGCCGATTGGTTATACCACGTGGTAGTGGTGGTAAAATAGGCTTTGTCGCGAGGAAGGTTCACCTCTACATTCCAGACGGTGCGGGTAATCCAATCGTACGAGGTAAGGTAGCAACTTACACTGCCGTCTTCTTTTTCGCGGGTGAGGTAATCCACCGGGGTGCTTGAGGTGGGCGCATGTCCGATAATGCCGAAATTAAATTCGATACCCCCCGATGTCCAGGGGCCGCGCATGGCAATATCCCGGAATTTCACGACGTGATTGTGGTAGATAAATTCTTTCCCTGTGGTCTTATCGGTGGCTCCCCATATTTTTCCGCCTACTTCGGGAAACAAGGTAAGGCTGATATAGTCGTTTTCCAACGTAACGGTTTTCCAAGGTTTGTCGGTTGCGGAGGCGGAAAAACCATCGAAACGGAAATAGGGATAATACAAACGCCCGGGATCGGCCACCGGATCGGGATCGGAAAAGGGGTACGTTTTTATCGTTTGCACCGTTTCCTTTACAATGGCTTGCGCACCGGCCGCGAGCGGTATGGCTAAGCTGGCGGCGTAAAGACAGGTAATAAGTGTTTTCATGCTTTCTACAGATTTTTAGAAGGGATAAAGATACGAAAGGTTTTTTATATCTTTCCAAGCAGAGTTGAAATTTAAGCGCGTTAGTGTAGCGGGGGCAATTGATGGGTATACTATCTTCTACGATTCCCCACATGCGTTCATTTATCTAATTTTGCTTTTAAACTTTCCTATCCGACAAAGCATTTACATGCGAACGGAAAGTAAAAAAACAAATTCTTATAAAACGTTAAAAATGCAGAGCAAAAACTTGTTGTTATTATTAAATAAGATATCTTAGTAAAAAGAAATCGACGAGCAAAAGGCAACGGTAGTACTACCTCTTTTCTCTTTGGTTGAAAGAAAGTATATGATTATGCAAACATACCACTCCCCTCAGCCACCGGAAAGCCGTACATTAGATAGTCATCCTCGCGCTTCCAGACAGGTGTCGATTTACCAATTATTATCCGCATCTACCCCGGACATGCCTATTCAATGTGTAAAAAAACTTTACCAATCGGAAAAAAGACTCAGATTAACGAAGCCGTCTTTGCTCGAAGAGGCTATGTGCAGACGTATAGCCCGATCGGCCCGAATACTCTACAAAAAGAATTTGAAAGAAACAGGAAGAAACCTTTTAATCGTAAGCGTAAAAGTCGGTACTAAAAGGCATACATTTCATTTACTAAGTGCCAGCATGGGAGGTAGGCATCCTTTGTATAAAGGCCAATCAGCAAGCCATACGGAACAAATATGGAGAGCGCTTTACAAAACCGGATTGATACAAAAATACTTAAAGGAAAAAAAGCGACTGAAAACAGTGGCTATTTATTCCCGCAATCAAGCGTGCGATTCAAATTCCAGCATGCCTAAGGGTTGTAGAGAGATACCGTGTGAAGATATGGGGATGGAAAAAGACACTCCTTTCTTTTATT
>DBFJSK010000122.1:0-8438 GCA_048403675.1 Tannerellaceae bacterium
CCTCATGACCGGAAGCTATTTAGATAATATCCTGAAAACAAACAAACCTTTCCGCCAAGGCCACTGGAAAAATATGTGATTGTTTGTTTAAAATAGAATGATGTGAAAAGTTTCATTTAAAAGAAATTTTGTATGAACAAATTAATATTATCAATAGCTGTAGCTATCTTTCTTGAGGGTTGTTCGGATACCAGTAGCATTTTATTGCAGACCATGAAAACGGAGTCGCAACCGAAAGAACTGAAAATTTCCACTTGTATCTTTTCTTTCAAATCCTCCACTTTCAAAGAAACTTTTAGCAGCGGAAGTTCGATGGGTGTCTTCGTCTTGCCCGATCAAACGGGTACGACGGCCCTGCACCGTTGCCAGTATAAAAACATACGGGCTACAGCCTTTCGAAAGACAGACCACAGCTTACGTTGGGAATGTGAACCCGATATTTTGCTCGATGAACATCCAATCCGGGTATACGCTTATTATCCTTACCGCCCGACTGCATCCCGCGATACGGCTTCGATTCCTTTACGCATTTCGGCAAATGCCCGGTTGACACCCGATTTCCGGTTCGGCACGCTCACCCGCGGGCATAAACCGATCAATCGACAATCGCCTGTGGCGGTACTCTGCATGAATCATGCACTGGCACAACTTTGTTTCCGGCTAACCTTAAAAAACGATTCGGGGGTACCTCGCAATTTGGAATCTATTCAGGTAGGTAATTGCCCGGGAAGCACCCGCTTTTGCCAGCGGGGACAACTCAATATCGCCGATGGCAGCATTTCCGGCTTTCCGGAAACACCGGGCGCCACGATTTTGAGTTTTCGCCCGGCGAAAAAATTGGAGGTCAAACCTGCGGAACATTTTCATATCCGGGTAATTCCGCTTTCCGAACCGTTGCAAAAATCGGAAATCGAGGTTATTTTCCGTATCGATCAGCAATCGTATCGCTATCGGTTTCCTGTGGGTACGCTATGGGAAAGCGGTTATGAATATGCTTATTACTTTTCTTTCGACGGTCGCCGGATTCACTTAGACAAGATGATTCAACTTTTTAATTAATTCAAATTATTTATTCGATCGAAACTTTTCACATGGCAGTTTATCGACAGCGATGACTTCTTCCGTTTTTTCAACAAACAATTCCAAGTGTTCGCATCAAAAAAAGGTAAAAAATGGAAATCTATCCCAGATTTCCATTTTTTACCTTTCTTTCGACAGGTTGTATATAACCGCCGGTCAGACAAACAAAATATGCAAGTTGTGCATGCCTTCGTTTCTTTTTTCTACTGCCATTTCTTTTACAATACGTTCACAGTCTTCAATACTTCTACCTGTTTCGGGTTGATTCCAATACCAAAGCATGGGGCTTACCTGGCAATTTTTTTCATTCATTTCCATTTTCATTTGAATTTTTCAGTTCCATTCTATCCAAAAGACAGAGAAAAAGGAAAAACCCCTACGCTGGGTCTCTAAATTTTCCGAATTTATTCTTTTCCGATTATGATCGTTGGCATTACATTTTCTTTTATCTTTGTTTCAATCGAAACGAAGATAGGCGCAGCCCGGGCATAACCAAGCCAAACTTGCTTCTGTACTTGGCCGGCATTACCTTTGCTTCAAACAAAACAATTACCTAACCTTTTGGATTAATCTTAAAAAAATGGCAACTTCCGGACGATTACTCTCGCTCGACGTCATGCGAGGAATTACTATCGCAGGCATGATTATGGTTAACAATCCCGGATCGTGGAAATACGTCTACGCCCCCCTACGCCATGCTGCGTGGAACGGGCTGACTCCTACCGACCTGGTATTTCCTTTCTTTATGTTTATCATGGGCGTTTCGATGTTTTTCTCTTTACGGAAATACAACTACCAGTGGTCGGCGGAAAGTGTGGGCAAAATACTCAAACGCACTTTCTTGATTTTTTTGGTCGGGTTCGGGTTGAATCTGCTCGTGCATATCAGCTATAACGGCTTCACTCGTTTCGACGAAATCCGTATATTGGGCGTCTTGCAACGATTGGCCATTGCTTACGGAGCCGGTTCGTTGATCGGACTGCTGGTAAAACCCAAACATATTCCGCTCGTGGCTGGCGTTCTTTTGCTTTTTTACTGGGCGCTTCTCAGTCTGACGGGTAGTACGTCGTTGTCGGAAAATAACCTGATTGCCGTCGTGGACAGAGCTATTTTCGGAACCAGCCATATGTATCATGAGTATACGCCCGAGGGCGTGCGCATTGCCTTCGATCCGGAAGGGCTATTGAGCAGCTTGGGAAGCATCGCTCAGGTACTTTTGGGCTTTTATGCGGGTAAGCTGATTGTCAATAGCCACAAAAACAACGAAACGGTGATTCGGAACTTGTTTATTTTCGGTACGATTCTTCTTTTTGCTGGTTTCTTGCTGAATTACGGTTGTCCGATCAATAAGAAATTATGGAGTTCTTCTTTTGTATTGGCTACTTCCGGATTTGCTTCCCTCTTTTTGGCGCTGTTGGTATGGATCATCGATATCAAAGGAAAAAAGAAATGGACGCTTTTTTTCGAAGCTTTCGGCATTAATCCGCTGTATTTATACGTGCAAGCCGATATTTTGGTTATCTTATTGGATATAAGCGGTATTTCGGCTTTTCTTTATATGGACTTCTTCCGCCCTTTATGTGGTAATTTCGGCGGTTCGCTGGCCTGGGCCGTTTTCTTTGTGGTGCTCAACTGGATACCCGGTTATTGGTTATATAAAAAACAAATTTACATTAAACTATAGATAAGATGAAGAATTACAGCCGCTTTTTTCTACGTCTGGCAGTCGGCTTATTTTGTATATCTCTCTGTCCGGTAGATACGTTGCAAGCCCAGATCAGTGAAGGAGGACTTCCTCCCAGTTTTGAATTTTCCACGAATCTGCGCAGTACGAAGCAAGCCGTTCAAGTACCGGTGGATTTCAGTGTGGAAGACCTCAAGGTGGTAGATGCATGGCGGGTAAGCCAGGGGGCGCCGATGCGCGTAGCCAAATCGATTCCGGTAGTTTTCGACCTAAATCGCGACGCCGAATGGATCACCTTGCCGGACGGACGGAATATAGCTCAATTGCATTTGCAAGCCAAAGGGGCGATTGCACTCATTTTGTATTATTCGGATTTTTATATTCCTCAAGGCGCCCAATTGTATATCTACAATGCCGACAAAACGCAGGTATTGGGAGCGTATACCGAGCGTACTCATCCCCAAAACGGCGTGTTCGCCACCCAACCGGTGGCAGGCGACGAATTGGTGTTGGAGTATGTACCGGCTTCCTCGGGAGAAGAACCGCAGGTGAAGATCAGCGAAATAGGGTATGGATATAATCATTTGTCGATAGCTGAGGCTATCGACAAAGCTCCCGGGGACGGGAGATCGACATCGTGCGAAGTGAATGTGAATTGCGAAGAGGGCGCCGATTGGCAACTACAGAAAAAAGGGGTGGTTCAAATGTTGCAATATATAGATAAGGCTACTTATATTTGTACGGGTGCGCTGGTAAACAATACGGCTAAAGACAAAAAGCCTTATATACTTTCCGCTTTCCATTGTTCGCAGAATATGGAAGGCACGGCTCAAGCCACCGATAAAGAACTTGAACAATGGATGTTCATTTTCCATCAAGAACGCCCGGGTTGCGACAACGAATCGAAACCGGCCAAGTTGCCAGCGCTAATAGGTTGTTCTCGCAAAGTTGCTATTCCTATCGAGGAAGGTTCGGACGGATTGTTACTCTTGCTTACTGACATTATTCCGGAAAATTATGATGTATTTTTCAATGGTTGGGATCGCACGAACACTCCCTCTCTTTCGGGCGTCGGGCTGCATCATCCCGCAGGCGATTATATGAAAATCTCCACGTATGGAAACTATCCTACAGAATCGGTTACCTGGAATAATAGCGATGTGGATGCGACAGGAGCCGTTAACGCTCACTGGAACGTGACGTTCGATGCCACGTCCAACGGACACGGCATAACCGAAGGAGGTTCGTCGGGTTCACCCTTATTTAATAGCAAAGGTGTAATTATCGGAACCTTGAGTGGTGGTAATTCCAGTTGTGATATGCCGGAAGGCTTGAATTTATATGGGAAATTATACTATCATTGGAATAAATATGATCAAACCGATTCAAGTCGCTATATGGCCTGTTGGCTCGATTCGTTAAATACAGGGGTTACTTCCCTGGCCGGCATGACCCAATCAGGTCAGAGCCTGGAAAATGAATATGAAAGGCCTGTCAATCTGACCTGCCGGGCCACTGGTGAGAGAGAAATTGAATTGAAGTGGGAAACACCGATTTATACCCAGTTGACAGGCTGGGGTACCCAAAATCGTACTTATAAGTACGGATTGAAAGGGGAACCGTTTTATTATGCCCAGTGCTGGGACACGAACGATTTGAAACCTGTTCATAAAAATATAATTACCCATGTCAATTTTTTCCCGGAGTCGAATGTTACGTACGGAGTATATATCAAGCAAGGAAACCGGATCTATGAAGAAGAAGACGTCGATTTCGAACCGAGTAAACTCAACTCCATCGCACTTAAAACTCCCTTTGTGATCGATGCACATCAGGACTTATTGGTAGCAATCCATGTGAAAAAATATTCGCGCAATGTGTATCCTGCTTATACCGACGAAGGACCGGCTGTCAACGAAAAAGGAAATCTGTATTCGACAGATGGAAAAAAATGGGAAACATTTGATGAGAATGAGCTGGATGCTAATGCTATTCTTTCTATTATCATCTCTTCTCAAACAGGTGAATTACCGTCGAGTTATACGTTAGCGAGCACAGCACGAATAGCGATACTCCGCACTGAAGCTGCGAGTACGCCTCAACTAACCGTCGAAAAAGTAAATCAAACCTCTGATTTGCCGGAAGGGTTTCCCATTGCGGCTTTTCCGGAACTGAGCGGTTACAAGATATACCGGGACTTTTCGTTGCTTACTACGCTGCCGGCTTCCCGAACGGAATATACGGTAAAAAATGTTTCGCCCGAAACCGCCCGGATTCAGGTATCGGCCCTTTACAATGAGAACGAAAGTGCTCCGGTAACGGCTGTACTGGAAGGAACGGTCGGAAATGAACCCACCGTAGCAGAAGCGGAAACAGATATTCAGCCCCGGGTATTCCGGGAAACGATTCAGATCCGGAATTATCAACAACTCGAATCGTTGGAAATTTATTCGGCGGATGGAAAACAGGTTCGGAAAGTAATTCACCCGCAAAGTAGTCTCGATACGAGCACGCTCCCACAGGGTATGTACATTTTCAGGCTGAGTACCGATAAAGAAACAAAAACGATACAAGGTATTAAACAATAAAAAGTCTTTCTAAAAGGAACTCCCCGGCTGCTGCGGATCGTTGTCGAAACGTTTCAACAAGGATCTGCAGTAGCCGGGGAGCTTTTTTTCGCTTTTTCTTTTTTAAAAAGAAACAGAGTTCCGGGACAGAATTAATAGGAAACTGTTACATCAAATCCCTCTTTCCGGGCGCGGGCGGCAAGGGCATCCAAGACTTCTTTGGGTTGTTTTTGAAGGCTGTGAAGGGGTGTTTCCCGGTCAATGGTGTAAATCATGACTTGCCGGGGGCGGATTGCTTTCAACGCCTCGATCCAACCGTCGATTTCCTCTTCTGTCGTATTGTCAACCGATACTCCGGCTACGTCTCCCTTTAAGAACATAGTCTGGATAATTAACCGACCGTTGAAACGGCTCAATTGTTCTATTAATTTACAAGCGGTAAATTCCGATGAAGCAGGTACATTGAGCTGACGGATACGGCTATCGAGCACAGAATCGAGTTTGAGGATATTATCGTCTACCTTCAGCAAAGCCTCTACTACCTCGGCACGGTGAAGTTGGGTTGCATTCGAAAGGACGGCTACTTTGGCTTTGGGAAAAAAACGATCGCGCAAAGCTAAGGTATCGGATATAATGCCGCCGAATTCAGGATGTATCGTGGGTTCGCCATTGCCGGCAAATGTAATCACATCCGGCGCTACGCCTTCGGCTTGCATGGCTGCCAGTTTAGATTCGAGCTGCGCTTTTACCTCTGCACGGGTAGGGAGCTTACTGCGGGTGCGGCGTTCTTCATTTAAACCGCATTCACAATAAATGCAATTGAACGAACAATATTTACCGTCGGCGGGCAGCAGATTCATGCCTAACGAAACTCCTAATCTCCGGCTATGCACCGGCCCGAATACAATCTGATCGAAAAGAATGGTTGCCATATACATTCAAATTTTTAATTCCTTCAGCCAACGGCTGAAATTCCGTGGACAAAGCTACAAAAGCTTGGCTGAATTTGGGGTCTCTCTTTCTCGCTTTAGAACTATTTAGCACTCCAATTCGTCAGCGACTTGTAAACTTCCACCTCACCAAGAGCGAAAGATCGGTTTTTTGCCGGCCATCGATCAGTTCCTGCGCCGTACCGATCTGCTGCCGGTCTAGATAACAGGTATGGGCCGCCTTAGCCGAAAAAATCAATTTATCTTTCCAGCTCCACCGGCAAGATAAAGCGAAGCGAAGACCTTTTCCATAAAAAGAGGGTTGGTTGAAGGCGTATAGCAATTGTTTTTCGTAAGCTGTCAAGCGGGAAACATAGTCGTCTGTACAAAACCAGCTTACGGAAAGATCTGCTTGAAAAGGAGAGGAGAGTGGTTTCCACCCGGCTCCCTGGGTAAGGAGAATGCCCTTGCTTGCCGCTCCCGTGGTTTTCCGGTAGCGGATTCCTTCGGCCGACGTCGCTAATTTGAGGCTCGGCACCGGATACCCTTCCTGACGCAAACGCAGTCGTTGTTGAGAAAAAGGAAAAACAAGGGGAAGGGCCGTTTCGGTGGCTTCGGCTGCATTTTCCTCTTTCTTTTTGTATTTATAACGCAGCGAAACCGAGAAGCGGGACGAAGGAGCAAAACGGGCTTGTAGACTATATTCTTGTCCGGTAGAGGGAGCATCCACCCCGTATTTCAGCCAGGGAAAACGAAAAAAATCTGCATATCCTGCTAATTTCCAGTAGGGAGCCGGCGCTAATTCCACCCCCAGGTATAATCCTTGTTCGTTTTGTACCGATGTGGTTTGGCCGAACGCATTCCCGTAAAATGCGTGATACCGCCGATCGTAATACCGATACGACAAGAGAAAGGAGAGATACGACCGGGGCGTCAACCGGAGCGCATCCAGCGTAGCGACCGCTCCGTTGAATGATAGGGCGGTTTCGCCGTAAAAACTAAAGGAACGATTTTTCCATTGATAGGAAAAAGAAGCATTTCCATTTCGGTCGCCTCGGAAATAATACACACGGTAGGGCGCTTCCTCGGGTTCCCACCGGTTAGGCCGAAAAGAGTAGGAGAGAAGGGTCATACCCAGACTAAGGCGGGAAGTGGCATAGTATAAAGCTCCTCCGTAGGTTTGTACCGGAATCTGCCGGCGTTTTTCCCAATCCCGTTCCAATCGGTGCAATCCGTCGGTTTTAAAGGAAGTAAAAATTCGGTTTTCCACCGCTCCGTCCAGCCGACGATAGGAGCCGAAAAGGCTTAACTCCCATTTCCGCCATTGAAAAGTAGCCGCTCCTCCGCGGAAGAAATCGGTTTCGTTAGTAGAGTAATGGCGACGAAATCCGTTTTTCCGTCGTTCGATGCCGGTAGGGGAAGCGCCCGCACCCGGCAGAAAGTCATGGCTTATCGCCAAGCCCTGGCCGAAAGAAACTTTATAATCTCCTACCACCAACGTTTTCAACAGCCCGAAATTCTTTATCAACACATGGCCAGAATAAAAATCATATCCTTTATGCCGGGAGTTCCAGAACGGTTCGCCCGCGTCTTTTTCGGCCACCATACCGGCCTGGATACGGTCGTCGAACGTATAGGCATAATACAACGCGTGATAAAACGGTTCGCCCAGGTAACGGCGGTTGGGGTAGCGGGTCAATACCGTGTCCGGATAAGTTTTATACCCGCTTTTCTGTTGAAAACATCGATCATACCTGATTTGCAGTTCATTCTTTCCTTTCTTCAACAGATTTTTCACCGAAATAGGACGTTTATCAACCGGAATTCGCCCGATATAAACAAAGGGTAATAGGTATTCGATCGTTCCGTAATCCATTCCTTCCACGTTTTTCAATTCGTAAAGGGTTTGCATAGCGCCGTATTTCAACCGGTGGGAGAGCAGGTTTTGAATTTGTTTATCCGACAGAAAAGGCAAGGTTTCGAGCTGTTCTTGGGTGGCCTGATTCAATTCGAAAGGATGTTCCGAGCGGTAAGACAAGTCGGTATAAATCGTTTCGATCTTCGCTTCATCTTCCCCGTCTTCGGCCAATGCTTCGATATATTCCACCCATTTATCCACCGGATAAGTAGTTTGACTTTGAATAAGATAACTATTTATAAACAGGATTATACACAAGT
>DBFJSK010000123.1:0-8851 GCA_048403675.1 Tannerellaceae bacterium
CTCTGTTTATCTATCCGCCCCCCCCCCGTTTCAGGGTGTTACCCACGCGGGATTATGCACGTAGCTATTGGGCGTTTTATAGTACATATCTTTCTCCTGAGGAATTTTAAGTTTGTACGTCTTGCCCGCCGGCAGCAATTTCCGGTCGCGCAGCCAGGGATTGAAACGTTTCAGGTCGGCATAGGTAATGCCGTGTTCGCGGGCGAAAGCCGAAAGGTCGGGCACATCGGCCGAGACGGCTACTTCGGCGGCGGGAATGGGCTTGTATAAATCGCGGGCTTTGAGTATAAAACCGTATTTATAAGGCTGTTCGAAAATTTGCTTGATCGCCATGATGCGGTATACATAACGGGTGGTTTCCTCCACCAGCCACAAATCGAACGAGGTATCGGCCTCCTGCCGGGAAAGCTCGCCCGAGATGCGCCCCATGCCGGCATTGTACGACGCAGCTACGACGGCCCAGTCGCCGTACTTTTCGTAGGCGGCTTTGAGGTAACGCGAGGCAGCGGCGGTAGCTTTCTCCACATCGCACCGTTCATCAACGGTGGGCGTAACGGTAAGACCGTATTGTTTGGCAGTGCCTTCCAACAACTGCCACATGCCCACGGCTTTGGCGCGCGAGGTGATGCGCGGATCGAGGTTGCTTTCAATCACAGCCAGGTACTTGAAATCGTCGGGGATGCCGTTCGCTTTCAAAATAGGCTCGATGATGGGGAAGTAACGGTTGGCCCGTTTGAAGTACAACATCGTGGTGGCGTGGAAGTAGGTGAAACTGGTCAGCTCGCGGTCGAATCCTTCGCGCATATTGTAGCGGGTCAGGTCGATAGGCTGACCGGCGAAGGTGACGGACGAGGGGATTTCGGGGGAGACGGTGGTGGTCGTCACCACCGGACGGGTGGCCATGACCTTGGCGGAATCGTCGGAACCCATCGAAAGGCAGGCCGTGAGGCAAACGAGGCTGCCGGCCAGAAAACTTAGCATACTATTTTTGGATACTTTCATATATTCTCAACAATCACTTTTTAGCTGTTTTTTGTTTAGCTGTTTTTACTTTTTTAGTTGTTATTTTTTTGTTTCGATTTGCTTATTTTTCGGGGCGCGGTAGAACGAAACACGAAGCGGGCGCTGCAAGCAGCCAACGGTACAAAAATAACCGATTGTGTAAGCAGCTCCTCTCTCTCTCCGGCCCTTTTTCAATACGTTTCGATCGGCTGGGTCTGGATCGTTTTGGAGCGCAGGATGTTGATGTCGCCTTTTTTCTTATATTTCTTGCCGTCGGAACCTTCGGCCTCGATGATATAGAAATACACGCCGGGGGGCACGAACTTGCCGCCTTTCTTGCCGTCCCACCCCCGGGCCGGATCGTTCCAATGATACAATTCCTGCCCCCACCGGTTGAAAATCCACGCATTGAACCGGACGAGCGATTTATAGGCTACCCGAAACTCGTCGTTCACGCCCGGCGTCATGCCCGGCGAAAAAGCATTGGGCACATCCAGAAACGACTCGGCCACTTCAATCGAAAACTCTTCGGTAGCCGAACAGGTTCCCGAAGGGCCGCTCACCTGCACGCGGGCGATATACTTTCCGGCCTCGGTAAAGGTATACTCCACTTCCTCGCCGGTAAAGCGTACGAAAGGATTTTCCTCTCCCCCTTGCTCGTCGCGGAAAATCGACCAGATATAGAGCGAGGCCACCGGCTCGTTCGCCCGGGCGGTGAAAGTAAGGGTGGCCGGTGCGGAATAGCCTTCCGAACTGGCGTCCATATTGGGCGCTTCGTTTACCACCAGCGTGGTATCGGCATGTACGGCCACGGCCACGGCGGGGTATTCGTCGGAATGAATGGTTTTGGCGGCTTCGAAATGTGCCGCGAAGTTATCCCCTTTCAAGGTAAAGGGGGTATCGGTAAGCGGGGCCTCTACGTTGACGCGGAACCGGCCGGCATCGCCGCCGAGGGGTTGCAAGTCCACTTCCACCGTCGTATCGGTTTCGAAGAAAGAGAAACTGTCCTCCGACCAGCTTAGGGTATGGTACGACACTTCGCCCTTGCGGGGAAGCGTAACCAGGGTGCCGCCCGGCGTATAATAGGAAAGAAGGGATACCTGGCCTTCGCCTTCCAACGGAAGGGTGGAACAAGGATCGCCTCCTTCGGCCGGGCCAAAAGAGGCTACGTCGAAGGCGTGGCGGCGGTAGTCGATAATCCACACATAGCGGGTCATCTTGCCCGGCTCAGACACAAAGTAGCCGCAGCCGTCTTCTATCCCGCCGATTACCGACGCGCCGCCTTCCGTGCGGGAAGGGATGGCTTCGGCTTCCAACGCCCGGGTGCGGTAGCGGTACCACTGGGCGCCGGCGGGGGCGCTGAGCGAGCGTATCTCTACATTTTCGGTACCGTATACCATATAGACTTGTAGATCGTTTTTGGTATCGTCGGCGGCCAAAAACGGGGTGCCCAGACCTCCGCTGACGCTGTATTGGCCCCACAGGGCGCAACTGTATAACCATATAAACCATCCCACGGTTGCCTTTCTGAACTGTTTCCTTTGCATATATTACGACCTAATTAGCTCCCAAAATTAGTATTTTATACCGACATACACCATCTTTGCTCCATAAAAAGCGCGCCGGGGGGCCGCGCGAGGTTCCCGGCGCCCCCCGGCCAATTCCCGTATAAAGCCGGTCTGTCTGTGGAAGCCGGCATGCCGCCCGGTTTCTTCCACGAGGGTGTTTTCGCTTTCGAGATGAGCAGGGCTTTGATCCGCTTTTATCCTTTATTTGAGGGGTCGTGCAACAGTTAAGTCTGTCGCCGATTGGGTGGCTTTTTCATCCGGAAGCTGAAATTCAACTGGCCTTATCCTGGGTGTTAGCTTTCAAGTCGTGATTGTGGACTTGATACCCGGAAACGTCGAAATTGCAAACCAAGGCTTCCACAACCGATCGCCTGTTCTCGACACTTCCGCCATTGTGATAAAAATGATCTCTGGTTAATAGGTTGAATTTATTCCAGAACTTGTTTATCATGTCGTTTTCCCGCCAGTCGTTATGATGCCAGGTAGAAAGGATGAATTTTGCTTTTGTTTCATTGAGCAAATGAAATAATAATTCCTCGTCTTTTTCCGTCCAGCCATTGTAATAATCGACGTGACGGCCATAATAGGGCGGGTCGCAGTAAATGATGTCGTTTTCCGTTGCCAAGGGAATAATTTCCGAAAAAGATTTAGCATGAAAAACCCAATCGGGTTCCGGCTGTATGATTTCTGAAACGGCCACAAGCTGATTAACGATTTTTGTAACATAGGCTTGTGCGAAACGGTCGGGTTTTTTGCAAAACGGGATATTCCAATTTCCCTTGCTTCCGAATCGCATCATACCGTTAAATCCGGCGCGAGAAAGAAAGATAAAATCGTAGGGAGAAAATTCTCCGCTGTTGAATCGTGTCCGTACTTTCAAATAATGCGCATAGCCGTTATTTTCGGCTTCGCTCAATAGTTTTCCTTCGGTTTGAAGATATTGCTTCAGTAACGAAGGGGTTATGTCGCCTGTTTGAACTCCTTTGTAAAAGTTGATTATGTGCGGGTTGGTATCACTGAGAATGGCTTGTTTGAATCTTGCATTGAAAGCGACTACTCCCGTGCCTAGAAACGGTTCGATCCAACGTCCGCTGACTTCAGGCGCAACATCCATAATCCAAGGAACGAGCTTGGTTTTGATACCTTGACTTTTTATCGGTGGAATGATTGTTTTCATCTGACTATTTTCTTACCACAATTTTATGCCATAAATCCGTACGCCCTTTAAATTCGAGAAAGTCCCTTATATTCGTGATTTTTACGGTTTTCCCCTGTTTCATCATGGTGGCTATTCCGTAATTCATCCAATATTCGTCGAACCATTCTTCGCCAAGTTGGCTGAAAATCCCATGCTCGTTTCTTAAATCATCCAAATTGAGCGTGGCGCCGATATTCGCTGTATTTCCAGACCCTTGTTTGTCACTTGCAATTTTCCATTTTTCGGCAGTGAAAAAATCAAAGTCCCTGATAACGGACGTGATGGATTTCAGGTTTCGAACGGTCGTTACTTCTCTTTCACCCACCTTTTTAGCAGGTGTTTCGTATGCCTCCTGAAGTTCTTCCACTTGATAAATTTCAGTTTCGCAAAGGTCGTCATTTACATCAGTTCTTGTATAAATGATTCCCAGACAATAGTGCCCCGCATACGAATTATACGGAAATTGAATATTCTTTTTCTTATCGCGTTCTTTGAAATAACTTCCATGACTGCCTAACGTAAAACTCGCCACACCGTTTTTCTTTCTATAAGTCGTTTTCAAATCGACGGCAAATTTAATGTCTTCGTTTTCTCTGTGGATAAAAGTCAAATCCGGATAGTAATTTTGGTGGTCGGCTAAAATGATTTTATAACCCATTTCGTCCGCAAACCGCAGAATTTGAGGGAATATGTGAATTTCAAGAATTTTGGACACGATTTTCGTGTCGGACGAGATGGTGTAGATGTGCTTGTAGACATCGATAAATCCCTTTACCGACCAATCGCCGTTGTCGGTGGAAACGTATTTCTCCAATTTTTCAGAAAAGGCGTCCAACGCTTTTTTGAACTCGGATTTGTATCGGTTTTTTTCTCCTATATCCATAGCTGCAAAGATACGAATTATTTCTTATTCCCGCTGCCAATCGATTTGTATCTTCCCGCTTCGATCCGCTTGTGCGGGCGCAACGGTAGGCGTTTGCTTGCACAGGGCGCCATCCCCCATCAGAGGGTTTTTGAAGAAATCCGCACCTTCGGCGGTCGCTCCGGATGATCCGGTTCCGTTGGACGGGAAAAAAGGCGTTGGCGTAACTTCGGTTCGTTTCCTCGTCGAACAGGGGGTATTCCTGGGGGGGCGTTGCCGGGGGCGGCCGCCCGCGGTTCGGGCCGCATCTGTTCTTCCGCCGCGCAAAAGCCTTCCCAGCGGCGTTTACAGCTTTCCTGCCCTATTCTTCTCCTATTCCCGTTTTTATTCCTATCTTTGCCCTATAAAAGCGAAGAGGGGCGGCGGCCCGTGCATAAGCAAACTTGTTTGTTTACGCACGCAGTTCGCACGATTCTCGCTCCATAAAAATCGGAGAGAGCCGGTCGGCCGCGCGCAGGGCGGAACAAAAGAAGCCTCGGCGTCCGGGCGCCCCGTACGATCTCTGTCTGAAAAATATTCGAATCAGCAAATGAATAAGATTAGCGTCTACGCATTGACATTTTTTCTGTGCCTCGTCGGCCACCCGGCCATCGTAGAGGGACAGCAAAGCCGCGTCGTAATTACAAACGGCCAGGATGGCCAGGTATTTTACCATACCATCGAAAAAGGACAAACCGTGTACGCCATCGCCACCATGTACGGCGTAAGCGTGGAAGACATCTACCGGCTTAACCCCGGCAGCCGGGAAGGCATACGCGCCGGGGCGAAACTGAAGATTCCGCAGCCCGACACCGTCGTGGCCCCCGCCGCCACCGAAGCCGGTGCATACACGTACCACACCATCCAGCCGAAAGAAACCCTCTATTCGCTCTCCGTGCGGTACACCGTACCCGCCACCGACATCATCGCCGCCAACCCCGGCCTTTCTACCGCCACCTTCACCATCGGCAAAACGATCCGGATTCCGGCCACGCCCCCCCAGGCGCTGCCCACCACCCAGACGGTGACCGTAGCCAAAGAAATAGACTATACGATCGGCAAAAAAGAAACCATGTACAGCCTTTGCCGCAAATTCAAGATTTCGAGCACCGAACTGATCCGCCGCAACCCCGAGCTGAAACGGGGTCTGAAAGCGGGCATGGTCATCAAAATACCCGTCGAAGCCCAGGAAACGGTCACGCGCGAAGCCGCCACCCCCGAAGAAAGCGTGGTGAACGCGCTGCTTTCGGCCCCGAAAAACAGCCGCCATCTGTCTACGATAAAAGCCGCCCTTATGCTGCCCTTTATGACAGAAGAAAAGACGCCTTCGGCCGCCACCCAACGGTTCATCGAATACTACGAAGGACTGCTGTTGGCCATCGACAGCCTGCGCGGCCAAGGCTGTTCGATCCAGCTCTCGGTATACGATACGGGCGACGGGGTGAAGAAGATACGGGAGATCCTCAAAGAAGACGATTTGCAGGACGTAAACCTGATTATCGGCGCCGTACACAGCAACCAGATCGCCCCCGTGGCGGCTTTCGCGAAAAAGAAAGGCATCAAATACGTGATACCGTTCACCTCGAAAAACGACGACGTGCTTTCCAACGCAGCCGTTTTCCAGGTAAACACGCCCCATTCCTACCTCTATTCCAAAGCGGCCGAAGCCGGGTGCGACCTGTTCTCGGATTACCAGATCATCCTGCTGGAGACGCCCGACAAGGAAGAAAAGAAAGAATTTGTGAAAGCATTCAAGGCCGAGATGGAAGCGCGCGGCGTACCCTATCGCCAACTGGCGTATCAGCCGCAGACGTTTGCGGCGGATATGGAAGCGGCGCTGGCCGCAGACAAACGCAATGTGGTGGTGCCTACCTCCGGCTCGCTGGACGTATTGAACAAGATCAAGTCGCCGCTGCGCATGCTGGCCGAGACGAAGCCGGAGTACGGGCTTACGCTGTTCGGCTATCCCGAATGGCAAACCTATACGCGGGATTGTCTGGAAGATTTTTATGCACTCAATACCTATATATATAGTAATTTCTATGCCGACAATTTGTCGGCCGAGGTGCATAACTTCTACGCCAAATATAAAAACTGGTATAGCAAGAATTTGATTAACACCTATCCCAAGTACGGGATTCTGGGTTTCGATACGGGCATGTTTTTCCTGGGGGCGATGTGCCGCGAGGGCATGGATTTCGAAAATAAGCTCGATCGGATACAGTATCCCAGCATCCAGACGGGCTTCGATTTCCACCGGGTGAACAACTGGGGCGGATTTATCAATACGCAATTGTTTATCGTGCACTATAAGAACGATTATACGGTGACGCGTACCGAAGTGAGGTGAGGGAACGGAGATGAAAAAAAGGTACGAACGAAACAGAGAAGAGAAGAAGCGCAGTAGCATGAAAAAGAGAATCGTAACCTGTGTGCTGGTATGGCTGGCGTTTGCAGCCGGCGTCGGTGCGCAACAGAAATTTCAGCAAGAACTGGCCGTGGGCGGTTCGGCGGGCATGAATTTTTCGTCGCTCAGCTTCGTGCCCAAGGTGCAACAAGGGATGAAGACGGGGTTTGCAGCGGGGGCCACCTTGCGGTGGATCACGGAAAAGAACCTGGGGTTGCAGGCCGAGCTGAATTTCACGCAGCAGGGATGGAAGGAGAGTTTCGAGGAGCAGCCGCAGTACGAATATGAACGGACGTTGAACTATGTGGAATTGCCTTTCCTGACGCATATTTATTTCGGGAGCCGCCGGGTGCATGTGTTTGTAAACCTAGGCCCGAAAATCGGGTATTTACTGAGCGAGAAGACGAAGAGTAACCTCGGGGAAGCGGCGCCGAACAAGAATAATGCGCAGCACGACATGCCGGTGGAAAAGAAGTTCGACTGGGGACTTTGCGGCGGCCCGGGCCTGGAGATCCGTACCGGGGCGGGTTCGTTCCTGGTGGAAGGACGGTATTATTATGCGTTGGGCGATATTTACGGCAACCAGAAGAAAGACCCGTTCCCGAAGTCGGCCAGCCAGGTGATTTCGGTGAAGGTGACGTATTTGTTTCCGCTTTGGGGCAAATAAGGGGGGGACGTAAAGCCATCCCAAGTATTTTTACATTCACAAGAAAAGTAACATGCCTACACGATCTCTTACCACTTTATTTATGTTGATGTCGGTAGACGGAAAAATCAGCCCCGGCGCTTCCGACGCGCTCGATGTGGATACCGATTTTCCGAAGCTGGCCGGCGTCAGGGAAGGACTTGCCCAATATTACGCCCTGGAACAGACCACGGATCTGTGGTCGATGAACTCCGGCCGGGTACAGGCTAAGTTGGGCGTGAACCAAAAAGCGTTTCCGCCGAAAACGCCGGTTTCGTTTGTGCTGATCGATAACACCCATCTAACCGAACACGGCGTAAGGTACTTCTCGGCCCTATCCCAGAAGTTTGTGCTGGCGACCTCGAACCGGAATCATCCGGCCTTTTCGGTGTCGGAAGCGAATCTGCATATTCTTTTGCAGGAAAAGCTTAATCTGAAAGAACTGCTCGAAACCTTACGCGCCGACTTCGGATGCGAGCGCCTCACGATCCAGACGGGGGGCACCCTGAACGGGCTTTTTCTGCGTGAGAAGCTGCTGGATTATGTGCATATCGTGGTCGCCCCGGTACTGGTAGGGGGCAAAGATACGGCGACATTGGTGGACGGCCGTTCGATTACATCGCCCGACGAGTTGAGTAAACTGGGGATTTTGCGGCTGGAGAGCTGCCGGGTGCTGGAGGATTCGTATCTTCAGCTTATTTATAAAGTAATCGGGTAGGGAGAGGGCGGTTGGATACATTACCGCATTTTTTCAAACGCGCATTTCGAAGATATACGAAAATTGCTAGCTGTAAAATGCGCCCGTCGCTGATGCCGTCCTGCTTCTTGCAGCCCTTCGCCCCTTCACCCCTCCGCCCCTTCACCCCTCCGCCCCTCCGCCCACCGAAAGCAAGCTCCTGACCAAACCGGCTATTACATAAAAAAACGACAATAAGCCCACCCCTTGAAACAAGAGCGCAAGTAATTTCTTAATTCCTTGTAAATCAACATATTGCCAAACCGCAACGAAAGGCTCGAAATCGGATGCCAGTGCAATCGGAATTTCATAAGCATCCGTTTCGGATTCCATAAGCATCCGTTTCGGATTCCA
>DBFJSK010000124.1:0-4745 GCA_048403675.1 Tannerellaceae bacterium
GTTCCCTGATCTTTTTCCGCGCCCGCGAGAGATTCACCCGTATCGCTTCCGGAGCCGTGCCGGTAATGGCTGCGATCTCGGCTATCTCGTATCCTTCTACATCTTTCATTCGGACAATCGTCTGCTGTAAAGGCGGCAACCGGTCGATCAGACGGCGGATACAGGCCGCCGCATCCCGTTCTTCCAACTGCTCGGCGGGGTTTTTCATATCCGAGCCGAGCGCTAACTGTTCCACTTCTCCTTCGGGCCGCCGGCGCACCCTGATCCGGTCGATCGCCAGATTCTTGGTAACTTGTACAGCCAAAGCTTCCACGCTACGATAGGCTTCCAACCTGGAACGGATATTCCATAGCCTGAGCAAGACCTCCTGCACAACATCTTCGGCATCGGCCCCGTCTTCCATCAGACGCAAAGAAATCTGCAACAATTTCCCGCGCAACGGCAACACAGCGGTTTGAAAAGTTTCGAGCTCCATTTCATCCATAAGACGACAAAGAAAATCAAACATAACCTTCGGATTCCCGTTTTTTACGGAAATATTTCGTTAGCTTTGCCTTTACAAACGGTTAACGTATGAAAATACTGGTAGTTGAAGATGAAAAAGAATTACGGGAAGTAGTCGTCGCTTCACTCGAAAAAGAACGGTATGTGGTGGAATGCGCCACCGATTGCCGCGAAGCTTTGCAAAAAATCAACGATTACGATTACGATTGCATCGTTCTGGACATCATGCTGCCCGGCGGAAGCGGTCTTACCGTGCTCGAATCGCTCAAGCAACTCCATAAAAAAGAAAGCGTCATCATCGTTTCGGCCAAAGATTCGGTCGACGATAAAGTAGCCGGGCTCGACTTGGGAGCCGACGATTACCTGGCCAAGCCCTTCCACCTGGCCGAGCTAAACGCCCGCATCAAAAGTCTGATCCGGCGCAAACAACAGGCCGGCGAACTTTACCTCCGGCTGGGCAATCTCACGCTTTATCCCGACCGTCATGCGGTATTTGTGGACAACCGGGAGCTTACGCTCAACCGCAAAGAATTCGACCTGCTCTATTATTTCGTAGCCAATCCCGGGCGCCTGATTGCCAAAACGACGCTGGCCGAATCGGTATGGGGAGATTATATCGACCAGGCCGACCGGTTCGATTTTATCTATAGCCAGGTAAAAAATCTCCGGAAGAAACTGAAAACGGCCGGAGCCGTAGCGGAAATCAAAGCTGTGTACGGTTTCGGGTATAAAATAACGACCGAAGAATAGCTTATGAAACTGCTGCATTACACCCTGCGCAATTTGCTTATTCCCCTGCTGGCCCTCTTTATCGGCTGGGCTTGCCTGTTTTACGTCATGATTATTCACGAGATAGACGACGAAACCGACGACAGCCTCGAAAACTACAAAGAGCTTATCATCCGTTCGGTACTGGCCGACAGCACGCTACTGAAAGATCATATCGATATTCTGACCCGTTATTATATCCGTGAAATACCGGCTTCGGAAGCCCGCATGGAACACGATGAATTTTACAATTCAACGGCTTATATCGATATGGAAATGGAAGAAGAGCCGGTCAGGGGCCTGAGAACCTGGTTTATGACTGCCCAGGGCCGGTTCTACGAATTGACCATCGAAACCTCCACCCTCGAAAAAGAAGATATGGTGCACACCATCCTCTGGAGCATGGTGCTTTTATATCTTTCGCTTATCGGATGTATCCTGTTGGTTATTCACCTGGCTTTCCGGAGCAGTTTCAAGCCCTTGTATAAGCTGCTGAGCTGGCTGAAACATTTCCAGCTCGGCAAAGACAATCCGCCTTTGCATAATCCCAGCCGGATCGAAGAGTTCGGCATCCTCACCGCCACGGTCGAGGAAAGTAGTCGGCGGAGCAACGCTTTGTATAAAGAACAGAAACAATTTGTGGAGAATGCTGCGCACGAACTCCAAACCCCGCTGGCCATCTGCCTCAACAAGCTGGAGTTGCTCGGCGAGCATCCCGACTGTACCGAAGCCCAATTGCACGAAATCGCTTCCTTGCATCAAACCGTCGGTCGGGTGATCCGCCTGAATAAATCCTTGTTGTTGCTTTCGCGTATCGACAACAAACAATTTCCCGATACCCGCGAACTTTATCTGAACACGCTTTTACGCGATCTGTTAGAATCGTTCAGCCAACTTTACGAGCACAAAGGCATTCGGCTGGAAACCGACGACCGCACGCCCCTGGTCTGTACGATGAACGAATCCCTGGCTACCACCCTGCTTACGAATCTGGTGAAAAACGCTTTCGTACATAACTGCGAAGAAGGACGGATCTGGATCGTCACTCGTCGCCAGACCCTGACGGTAGCCAATACGGGTACCGGCACCGCTCTCGATACCAATCTTCTCTTCAATCGTTTCGCCCGGCAATCGGAGCAAAACGGATCGACGGGGCTGGGGCTGGCCATCGTCAAATCGATAGCCGATCTGTATGCGATCCGCATCACTTATTCCTTTGAGTCGGACAGGCATGTGTTTACATTGACTTTTCATTGAGATCGCCCCGCCGATTCCTAAATCTTTCCCGAATGTTCGCTTTTCTTTGTCGTATAATTTTAAAAAAGCGAATCTATGAAACGAGTAAACATCCTGTTGGCTGCCTTATGGCTGTTGACCGTGCCGGCCCTGGCCCAGGGCGACCGGATTTCGAAAAACCCCGACGATCTGCCGCGCCAAAGCCGGGAATTTCTGGACAAACATTTCGCCGGCTTGGCCATCTCTCACATCAAAATTGAAAAAAATCTGATCGGCGTAGACAGTTACGACGTGATTCTGACGGACGGAAGCAAAATTGAATTCGACAAGGCTGGCGCCTGGGAAGAAATCAAACGTCCCGCCAGCCCGATTCCGGCTTCTTTACTGCCGGCCTTTGTCAAAAAGTATGTAGCCGAACACTATGCCGGCATTCAGGTGTTGGCGATCGAAAAAGACGCCAAGGAATATGAGGTGAAATTACAAAACGGGATCGAACTGAAATTCGACCTGCAAGGTAACCTGACGGATATAGACTAAAAACACAGGCTTAAATCACTTTTATACACAACAGAGTTATGAACAAAAAATTGACATTTTGCGCCCTGCTGCTCGGCTGTTGCGTGGCTTTCACCGTCTTTACCGCCTGCGGCGACGATAACGACGAATCGCCCGTGGCGCCCAACGCGGCCCTGGAGAAAGCGTTTAGCGACCGTTACCCCGAGGCGGGTCGGCCGCTGTGGGAAACGAAAGGTACGATGGCTGTAGCCGAATTTTCAATCGGCGGGTATGAAGCCGACGCCTGGTTCGATATGTCGGGACAATGGGTATTGACGGAAACCGATGTGCCCTTCGCCGCACTTCCCGAAGCTGTGCGCAAGGGTGTTGCCGAAAGCCCTTACGCCGATTGGAAGGTGGAAGATGTAGACAAGCTGGAACGTCCTGAAGCCGCTACCGTTTACCGGATCGAAGTGGAAAAGGGCGAGACGGAGAAAGATTTGTATTATGATGAAAACGGAATGCTGTTTAAAGAAGTAACCGATGAGCAAGGGGAAAACGGTACCACGCCTCCGGCTCAGCTTCCGCAAGCGGCAAAAAGCCGGATAGAGGCCTTGTATCCGGGTGCGATTATCCTGGAATATGAGGTGGAAAAGCAAGGGCTGGAAGTAGACATCGTGCACGATAAGCGATACAAAGAAGTTGTATTTTCTGCCGATGGGGCTTCGTGGCTTTTTACCGAATGGGATCTCACGGAAGCAGAATTGCCGGCGGCTGTAAAAACGGCTTTGCAAACTCCGGATTACGCGAATTGGCAGATCGACGATATCGACTGCATTGAAAAACCGACAGGCGTATTTTTCAAAATCGAATTGGAGCAAGGTAATCGCGACCGGGAGGTAATGTTCGGCGAAGACGGTGTTGTAGTGATTTAACGTGCTCTGCTACAACTTTATCTAGGAATGGATTGTTCCCTATCCGAGCCTTTCCCTTGATTGAGGGAAGGGCCCGGCTGCTGTATAGCGGCCTGTACAGTCGAACCATAAAAATGATAAAGTATGAAAACAAAACTGACAACTTTCGCTCTGTTCCTCTGTTGTGCATTTATTTTCGCCGCTTGCAACAGCAACAGTCATAAAAAGAATGATCCGTCGAACCTTCCCCCGGCTCTTCAAAAAGTGATTAACCAGAAATATCCCGGCGCTACCTTGCAGGATTATGACAAAGACGCCGCCGGATACGAAGTGAATATTGTAGATAAGAAGCGTCATAAAGAGGTTTTATTCAGCGCCGCCGGCCAATGGCTGAGTACGAAATGGGACGTGAAGCCCGACGAAGTGCCCCCGGTGATTATGGATAACCTGACTAATTCGGCCTATGCAGATTACAAAATCAAAGAAATCGACGGCGTAGAGCGCCCGACGGGCATGTATTATGTTTTCGAACTGGAACACGATAATAACGACATTCATCTGACCTTCACGGCAGACGGCCAACCGGTGAAATAAAATTCTCACCCAGGAACCGGCAGCTTGTGCAAATCGAACTTTTAATTCGACCGGAGAATCCTTGCAAGGGCGTCTCCGGTTATTTTTATGCTTATTTTTTATTTTTTCGACCTGTCTGCTAAACTTTAATGACCTGGTTACTTTATCTTATTTAGCCAGGTCAAAAAACAATTTCACCTAGCTGAAAAATAAAATACATACGAAAAAACAGAGAAAACGCACTAAATGGAATAT
>DBFJSK010000125.1:0-2786 GCA_048403675.1 Tannerellaceae bacterium
TACAAATCCGTCTCTCCCCCCGGATCCATCCACCCGATAAAACCGGAATAGTAACTGCGTTCATACCCTTCCTTATCCAGGATAAACCGGTAAGCCTTTTCCTTCGGCAACCCGCATACCGCGGGCGTGGGATGCAACAAGCCGAGCAAATCCCCCAGCCGAGGCCTTCCGCTCAGCGCAAAACGAAACTCGCTTTTTAAATGCGCCAATTCGCCCGCTTTCGCCGGATAAGGCCCGTTTTCCGCCGCCCGGATACCCAACGTATCCAATTGATGGCGGATATACGCAGCCACGATCTGCTGCTCCTTCCTATTCTTCTCGTCCCACGAATCCAGGTGCATGCCCTTCGAAAAACGCTGCGTCCCCGCCAGCGCCACCGTCTGCCAGGCGCCGTTTTTGCCCGACAAAATAATTTCGGGCGTACTGCCCAGCCAGGTTCCCGTCTGAGGCGTGTGGCAAAGATACACATACGAATGGGTATACCGCCGGCAAGCCCGTAAAAAAGCAACCGCCGGCGAAAAACCGGCGGGGCGCGGGAGCTGCTGCTGGCGCGAGAGCACCAGTTTATCGATCTCACCCTTTACCAGAGGTTCGGTAAATACCCGGAAGCGGGTAGCATACAACGCGTTATCCCGAAATTCGGCCGGCTCCCTCACCGGCCGTTTCGCTTCCGCTGCGAGAGCTTTGCCGGCATCCGTCCGGCTATCGCCTCCGAAACCTTCCCTTCCGGCGCTTTCATTCTCCTTTTGGCCCCCGAAAGTTTTATCTGCGCCATCCCCGGCTTCTTTCCCGGCGCCGAACGTTCTCCCCCCGGCGCAGCCGCAGGATGGCGGCTGCGGCTCACCGAGCGTACAAACCTCCGATTCGTCGGCCCGGATCAACACGATCGGATGCCGGCGGCTGATGCGGAAAGGAGCGATCACGAACCCTTTCTGTTCGTTCAAATCCTCCATCCGGTAAAATAAAGAAGCGTGGCCGGCGCGTTGCATCACCAGCCGGGGAGATTCCTCCCCC
This sequence comes from Tannerellaceae bacterium, assembly GCA_048403675.1. Classification (GTDB taxonomy): domain Bacteria; phylum Bacteroidota; class Bacteroidia; order Bacteroidales; family Tannerellaceae; genus Parabacteroides. The sequence continues at coordinate 1,015 of DBFJSK010000125.1, forward strand.
GGAATCCGGTAAACGGCAAAACTCCGGCCCGCAGCGATCCACGAATCGAGACTACTCCATGTGTCCACGTGACTATCGTTTTTTTATTAATTCTTTTTCAGGATACTGTTTACCACGCGGATGGAAGAAACCAACTTATCGGTCGAGGTAAACACATCTACATTCCATACATGCGAGGAACGGCCCTTATGGATAATCGTGCCCACGGCCCGCACCGTATCGCCTTCGTGAGCCGACGACATATGGCTGCCGCTCACCTGCATTCCCACCACCATCTCGTCAGGCTTGGCCAGGATCATCGAACCCAGGCCCGCCACGGTTTCGGCCAACGCCAGGGTAGCCCCGCCGTGCAAGATGCCGAACGGTTGCCGGGTACGCTCGTCCACCGGCATGGTCGCTTCTACGCGATCTTCCGAAGCATACGTATATTGAATCCCAAGGTTTCCCATCAGCGCATGGCGCGCCCGGGCGTTCAACTGGTCGAGCGGCACTTCGGTAGGCCGTATCTCCGCCAGAATGGCTTTTTCTATGGCAATGGCCACCCCCTCATGGCGGTTGCTGAGGGTCGTGATGTCGGCGCAAGCTTTTACCGAATCCTGCGCATTGCCCATTGCGATGCCCAGGCCCGCCAACTGAATCATCGACACGTCGCACACCCCGTCGCCGATGGCTACCACCTCTTCGGGCAGAATCGACAACTTCGAAAGCAGCACGCCCAGCGTATTGCCTTTGTCGATAAACGGGGGCACTACCTCCAGGAAATAAGGTTCCGAACGGAATACGTCGAGCACCCCGCCGAGCCGTTTCTTCCAGTGGTTTTCCAATCCTACCAAGGCTTCTTCGTCGTCGCTTGCCAGCATACATTTGCAAGGGGCGAAATCGATGGCCTCCACGAAGTTGTCCACACCTACCACTTCCATGCCCGAGAGGCGGGCTTCGTCTTGCACATGCCGGTTGTCGGGCTTGTCGGTAATAACCTGGTTTTTATGGTAAGTAAAGATGGCAAAATCGTTTTTTTTCGCTTTCTTGTCGAGGTAGGGTAGCTGTTCGGGATCGATGCGTTTTTCAAACAACAGCTCGCCGGTCTGGGCGTTGATGATCTGACCGCCGTTGTAGGAGAGCACGAACCCGCCGTAATGATTCAGTTCGAGTGCTTCCGCCAGCGGCATGACTCCGCCTGTGGGGCGTCCGGATGCCAATACGATATGTACTCCCATCTGCTGTACTTTCAGTAGGGCAGCCTGGGTACGGGGCGTGATCTCTTTCTTTTCGTTGAGCAACGTCCCGTCTACGTCGAGGACTAATAATTTGTACTTCATGGCGTCTTACTTTTTGGATTGAAATACAAATTTACATAAAATATTCCGAAAACGGGATGCCGGGCGCCCGATTCCTCCTGGCGCCTTGCATTTTTTTAGCCTTTTTTCCGGCGCAACGAAAAAGGAAGGTTTCTTTTGCCGGGCGGTGGAAGCGGGGGGGAGCGGTTACCCGGCCGGGAGCGGTGGGAAACGGTCGGATTGGGAGGATTGTTAAAACTATTTTTTACAAGAACCCGGTGATTTGGAAAGGGGGAAAATGATAATTTGTATCTGCTTGATAAACAGGCGAATACAAAGGGATGAAAATACATGCCTATGCAATCGAAAATGGATGCTTATGCAATTTCGATTTCATGCTTATGCAATCGGAAAAACATAAGCATGAAAATGCAAATGCATGCTGGCGGCGTTTTTTAAGGAGTTCGAAAAATACAATAAGCCCGGCGCAAAAGC
>DBFJSK010000126.1:0-3737 GCA_048403675.1 Tannerellaceae bacterium
CGCCCGCATTGCCGCCCGCGATACGTCCACCACCTACGAAAAAGTATGCAGCCGCCTGCGTCACCGTCGCGTGGTGGGCCAGTTAAAAAAATATCCCTTATCGCCGCTTGCATGGCCGCCATCCTGGGCTTATCCACCCTTATTTCCTCTATGCGCGACACACCGTCTTCCCCCCCGGCCCAATGGATAACGCTGCAAGCCAATCCCGGCACACGCACCCATTTCGATTTACCGGACGGCACCCTCGTCTACCTCAATTCGGGAAGTACCTTATCCTACCCGCAGGTCTTCGATCCGGCCGAAAGACAAGTCAACCTGGCAGGCGAAGCCTATTTCCAGGTAGCTGCCGATAAGAAGCACCCCTTCAAAGTAGGGGTAGCCTCCACCCGGTATACCGTACACGTAACCGGTACCGAATTTAATGTCCGGGCCTATCCTGAAGCCCCGTCAATTACCACCACGCTGGTCAGCGGTTCGGCTCGAAATCCAACAACCGGACGGAAAAATCCATACCCAAACGAGGCATCCTTCCGGAAAAGCCGTTTACGAGCCGGATCGCGGCACCCTACGCTGCACTTCCGTGAACACGCTGTACGAAACAGCCTGGATAGAAGGCAAACTCATCTTCAAAGACACCCCGTTGGCCGAAGTACTGCACCGGCTCTCGGCCTATTATAACGTAGATTTCACCCTACAGGATACGACCCTTTCAAGCTACTCAATTACGAGGATCCTCGATAACCGGCAATTGTAGCAAGCGTTGGACTATCTCAAATTCTCTTCCGCTATTGATTTTCGAATCGAAGAGGTAAATACCGACGACAGCCGCCACACCAGCCATTCCCGCGTGATTCTTTGGAAAAAACAAAAACAAACAGCCTATGAAACATAAAAAGTAGAACCTGCACGACTCCCAGGCCCAGCCACTTAAAAAAAACATACGTAAACATGTTGGCACCATCTTTCCGTATGAAACAACCCGGCAGGAGGTCTTTAAACCCGCTAACGAATTTATTTTTTTAATCTTAAATCAGGTACAAAAATAGAATGAATAGTTTATATATCCAATTCGACGAGGATAAATCCGCCTCCGTCGGGTGGGCATTCAACACCACGAGAATGATGAAGTTAACCTTATTCCTGATTTGCTTGTCGGCCAGCGCCGCGTTCGCCACCGCCTCGGATGCACAAAATTCGGCACTCACCCTGAAGGTGACCAACGAGCCGATCGTACACGTACTGGAAAAGATAGACCCTCGCCGCCCGGCTCGTGTAGAGCATAAAGCACATACAATCTTATGAATAGCGTTAGCCGGTGTTTTTGCCAAGTGTCAAACATGGAACTAAATCACGGATTACGGTGTGATGAAGTTGCCTCTGTTACAATTAATACATATTCTTGTTAGTGCGTTTTCTCTGCGAATGGCAAACCGGAATTATTTTCAGGCTTGTCTTTTTTTCGTTCGATGGATGTCGAATACATAGGAAACAATTGTTTAAAATGCGTTCGACATCTGTTATTTAATCATTCGACATATATCGAATGAAAATTGTGTGGGCAAATTTTCAGGAACCTATAAGGGGAAAAAGAGAACCCTCCGGTAAGGGAAGTCGGGCGCAGTGCTTGCATACGCGTCGTTGCCGCCGGCATCCCGTCGGCCGGTTTTTTATTTTTCCAGATTGTAAGTAAACGAAGCATCGGGGTTCGTATACCAGGTTTCCTGCCCGCTTTTGCCCGAGGCCCACGGCAGGATGTCGGCATAGGCGTTGCCGATGAAAGCGTGTTCTTTGGGGTAGCTGATGCGGCCGGGCAGCAAAAGCGCCCATACGCAATTATCTTTGGAGTAATACCGGTAACGGACGCCTTTGTCCGTGTAGGTGAAATTGCGCAGGTGGATTTCCGTGCGTAATTTTTCCCCTTCTTTTTTCAAGGTCGTCGTGAAGAGATCCAAATCGCCGATATGGAAGTCGGTTACCTGGTTGGCGTTGAACCGGATCGTTACCTGACGTTTGACAGAGGAACGGTAAGGATTTTTTTCTTCCGTATTGATAAGTTCGCCGTGGTAGGAGAACAATTCGTGCAAATCGTCGGAAACGACGTATACCGGATTGTTTTTCGATTCGGTCGTGATCGACCAGTTGTTCATCACGACCTCTTGAATGGCTTCCGGTTTCACCGTGGGCAATTGAAGGTAAAATCCGGCTTTTTTGGTGGCGCCTACCGCTCGGAATTCGATGTTGAGCACCACCTTGTCGACATAACTGCCCTCCGTAAAGGTTTCCATATCGACGGTAGCTACCACGTCGTTGAAATCGTAATCGCCATAATCGGGAAACGAGTCTTCAATCAGCAAGGTATAGGTGGCTTTTACGTTCCCGTTTACTTTCCGGCTGCTCAGGTTGCCTTCCAGGTAGTGGCTTACCGTGGCCGAATCGAAGGGACATACATTCTGGCCGCCGGGAGTAAGGTGCCCGGATTGAACGAGCTGGGCGCCGGAAGGCGTGGTTAAGCGCACATAGACGTTTCCCGAGGCCGACTTAGGGTAAACGATTTGCTTACTGAATAGTTTTTGCCGGTTCGTGATGCCGGTGGCCAGCAGGCGGGCCTGCGAAGAGGTGGGGGCGGCATCGAACACTTCTACCAGGTAATCGTATCGTCCTGCAAAGGGATCGTAAGTTTCGACATCCAGCCGGCTGCTGTAGAGGGTCGACCAGTCGAAATCGGCCGGTACCCGTATGCTGCTAAAGGGGTTTTCACCGCCGCCGGGTATTTTCTCCGACGGATCGTACAGGTCTTTTACGCATCCGCATACCAGGAAGAGGAAAAACAGGGGAAAGGTTTTCAGCATTGTTTGTTTCATAGGGCGTGTTTCTTTCGGGTAATGTAAAAGGAAATAAGAATCGGATACAAAAATAGTATTATTTTGGCAAGGAGCCTGATTCGTGCCCTGATTAATTGGAAGGGAGCGGTTCGTTTGTTTTTTCACCGGGGCCTCCACCCTTGTTTTTTCCCTTTCCCGTTTACCAGTTTGTGAGGAATCGGGGGGGAAATGTAAGAGTTTGAAGAAAAAGAAAGGGGTAAAGGCGCGTTTTCGATGTTTCAGCGTGAATAATATTTCATTTTGTTTTTAATAAAGGGTGTTTTGTCCTGATTTTGCTTGTTTTGTTTCTTATTTTAGTGTTAAATATTCGGTGTGTGCTATCATTTTGTTAGGTTTCTATTTGGAAGTTAGCGGAAAACTTTCTTCATTTGTCGTATCGAAAAAGTGGAACCTTATTTATTATATCGTATGAGAACAACAGTATTTTGCCAAAGCATTTTTGCGCTTGTGTTTACCTTTATTTGCAGCTTCTCTTTGCAAGCTGCATCTCCGAAAAATTATCTGTATGATACGAAGGAGGAAAACGGTAAAATTGTTTCGAAGGTCATCTTCCTGCAGGAAGACGGGTTATTGAATAAGCAAGTGAAGTATGAATTTGCCTATAACGAGATCGGTAAAGTGAGCGAGAAGAAAGCCTACTGCTGGAATAAATCCACCGATGAATGGGAACCTTATTATCTGATTTCCTATCAGTATGAGGACGACGGAAACATTCGTACGCAATATGGCATGTGGGATCGGAAAAAGAAAGATTTCAGTTTGAATGTGCAAAATATGATGATACCCGGTTCGGGTTACAACGAAATTTTTTCGTAACGGGATGACACTTTTTTAACATCAACTTTTATAGACACG
>DBFJSK010000127.1:0-6712 GCA_048403675.1 Tannerellaceae bacterium
CGCCTGTTCAGGCTACCATTATAGCGACTCGACGCTCATGGGCTTTTCGCACACCCACCTGAGCGGAACCGGCTGCATCGATTTAGGCGACATCCTGTTCCGCCCCTTTGCCGGCCAAGAAACCCGTTTTTCGCACACCCATGAAAAAGCATCTCCCGGCTATTACGCCGTCGATCTGCCCGAAGCCGGCGTAAAAGCAGAACTCACCGCCACGCCGCACACAGGCATTCACCGATACACATGGCATAAGGACGCAACCCCCTCGCTGACAATCGACCTGGGCCATTTGCTGGACAATGAAACGATCCTGGCCGATACGCTAAAGCAGATAAATGCCCACGAAATTGCCGGCATGCGCTGTACAAACGGCTGGGTACCGAATCAATACGTTTATTTCGTAGCCCGTTTCTCGGCCCCGATCCGGAAAATGGAGAAAGCCGGCGACCGGGCAGCCAAGCTCACCTTCGATCTGGACGCCGGAGAAGGACTCATCGCCAAGGTAGGCCTTTCCATCGTGAACGAAGCCAATGCCCGGTTGAACCTGCAAACCGAAACCGGCACCACCTTCGCGTTCGACTCGATCGCCCAGGCCACGCGCAACACCTGGGAAAAGGAACTGGCTTGCATCAAGGTGGAAGGAGGAACCCCGGCGGAACATACGAATTTCTACACCGCGCTTTACCATAGCAAAGTAGTCCCCAACCAAGTAAGCGACGTCAACGGAGACTACCGCCGGCACGATATGCAAACCGGCCATGTGGCCGAAGGACACCGTCAATTTTCCACCTTCTCCACCTGGGATACCTTCCGCGCCTGGCATCCGATGATGACACTACTCGACACGACGCTGGTAAACGACATGATCTCCTCCTTGCTTGCCATGTACGATGCCAGCGGAGAGCTACCCCTATGGCCCCTCTCGGCAGGCGAAACCGGCACGATGATCGGCTACCATTCCGCCTCGATCATTGCCGACGCCTACCTGAAAGGATTCCGCGGGTTCGATGCCCTCCATGCCCTGGAAGCCATGAAAACATCGGCCGCAAAAAACAAAAAAGGCGCTGCCCAATACATAGCCCAAGGCTTCATCCCGGCCGACCGGAAAAAAGAAACGGTTTCCTGCCTGCTGGAATTTGCCTACGACGACTGGTGCATCGCCCGCATGGCCGAAGCCCTGGGCCAAACAGCCGACTATGAAACCTTCATCGGCCGGAGCCAGAACTTCGTGCACGTATTCGACGGCAGCACCCAATTCTTCCGCGGCAAACGCCAGGACGGCAACTGGGAATCGCCCTTCAACCCATTTGAAATCGGCCGCTCCTATACCGAAGCTACCGCTTGGCAATACCGCTTCTTCACACCGCACGATGTATACGGACTCACCCAGTTGATGGGCGGTCGCGACCGCTTTATCGCCAACCTCGACAGCCTCTTCACCGCCAGCTCGGAAACGGCAGGCGACCTGGTAGACGTCACCGGGCTGATCGGCCAATACGCCCACGGCAACGAACCGAGCCACCACATGGCTTACCTTTACAGCTATGTAGGCCAGCCCTGGAAAACCCAATACTGGACGCACCGCTTGCTGAAAGAAATGTACCAACCCACGCCGGAAGGAATCAGCGGCAACGAAGACTGCGGACAAATGTCGGCTTGGTACATTCTGAGCAGCCTGGGATTCTACCCGGTTTGCCCGGGCAGTAACCAGTTCGTACTCACCAGCCCCCTCTTCGAAAAAGCCACGATCCGTTTAGGCAACGGCCATACCTTGACCGTGACAGCCAACGACCCGGCTAAAAACACCTACATCTCGGCCGTTTCTCTCAATGGCAAACCGATAGATGTATGCTACCTCACGTACGAACAACTCATGGCAGGCGGCCATTTGGCCTTCACCCTGACCGACAAGCCGAACCCAACCTGGGGAACCACACCCCAGGCCGCACCCTATTCCTACACCCGCCGGCCTACCGTATCGATTCCTTACGTAACCCACGACCTTTACCTGTTCGAAGGAGAAACCACGGCCAACCTGCAATGCACCACCCCGGGCGCCGAAATCCGTTATACGCTCGACGGGCAAGAACCCAGTGCGGCTTCCCCCCTCTACCGCACGCCTCTCCGACTAACCGATGCGGCTTGGATAAAAGCCAAGGCTTACAAAGAAGGATTCGAACCCAGCCGCACTTTCGAGATCCGCAGCACGCCGGCTGTTCTCAGGGAAGCGATGCGTGTTTCCGACCCACAAAAAGCGGCCCTGCAACCCGGCGTATCCTACACCTATTATGAAGGATATTTCCAACAGGTAGCCGATCTCGACGAACTCTCTCCACTCGATAAAGGCCGGATGCCGGAACCCAGTATTACAGGCGCGCCGGAAGCCGACCATTTCGGTTACATATTCAAAGGCGCCATCGAGATACCCGAAGACGGCATTTACACCTTCTTCACCCGTTCCGACGACGGCAGCATCTTATACATCGCAGGCGAAGAAGTAGTCAACAACGACAGTTCGCATGCCGCCATCGCCGCCACCGGACGCATTCCGCTCAAAAAAGGCTTGCACCCGTTTACATTAAAATATTTCGAAGATTACGAAGGAGAACACCTCAGTTGGGGATGGAAAAAACCGGGTGAAACTGAATTTTCAGCCATTCCGGCGTCCAGCCTGTTCATCCTGCCGGAAAAATAAGTTCCTTTACACACCGCATACTAACACAAAAAAAATAAGACATGAAAAGAAATTGTATCGTATGGGCCAGCGCCGCCCTGTTTTTACTCTCCGGATGCTTCCCCTCGGCCGACGCTCAAAGCCGCCGCGACAAAGAACAAACATACGTACTGGAAAAACCGTACGAAGTCACCAAAATCGTCCCTCCCACCGGACAAAAAATCAAGAACGTAATCCTCATGATCGGCGACGGCATGAGCTTGATGCATATGTATTCGGCCTGGACGGCCAACCGCGGCAAACTCTGGCTGGATAACAGCCAGAGCACCGGCCTGTCGAAAACCTATTGCGCCGACAAATTGATAACCGACTCGGGCGCCGGCGGCACAGCCCTGGCCACCGGGTATAAAACCACCTACCATTCCGTAGGCGTCGATCCGGACGGAAAACCGCTGAAATCGCTGAACGTACTGGCCCGGGAAAAGAACAAATCGAACGGCATCGTAGCCACCTGCCGTCTGTACGACGCTACGCCGGCCGACTTCTGCTGTCACAATACCGACCGGGAAGATTACGACGACCTGATCGCCGATTATGTAGAAAGCGGCGTAGACTTCGCCTTCGGGGGCGGCTCCCTCTACTTCGACCATCGGAAAGACGGCCGGAATATCTTCCGGGAACTGGAAGCCGTGGGCTATCAAACCCCGCGTAGCTGGGACGAACTGGCCCAAATAAAAAGCGGCAAAGTATTCTGCGTTACCGACACCGTCGATACGCCGGTACCCGCCCAGCGCGGCGACCTACTGGCCCGGGCTTCCCTGAAAGCCATCGAACTGCTCAACCAGAACCCGAACGGCTTCTTCCTGATGATTGAAGGCTCGCAGCTTGATGATTACGGCCATTTCAACGACCTGGACATGCTCATGCAGGAAGTACACGACTTCGACCGCACGATCGGGAAAGTATTCGAATGGGCAGCCCAAGACGGAGAAACCCTCGTAGTAGTTACAGCCGACCATGAAACGGGCGGCCTGACGCTGGTAGGCGGCGATCTGAACGAAGGAAAAATCATCGGCAAATTCTCGACCGGCAGCCATAGCGGCGTGATGGTACCCGTGTACGCTTTCGGGCCGGGCCATGAAAACTTCACCGGCATTTTCGAAAACACGGATATTTTCTGGAAAATCAAAAAATTACTAAATTTGTAGAACCAACAAATCTGTTCGCATGACCACAAGAAGAAACTTTTTCAAACAAGCCCTGCTAGCCACCGGCGCAACCGCCGCGTGGCCCGGTAGCCTGATAGCGCAGGAAAAACAGCAGGAGGAAATCCCCAAATACCGTCTGCCGTACAAAAATACGTACCTGAAAGAACCCTTGGTGACGGAAAACGAATACCGCATCGCCCGTCCGGAAACGATCGTGCCCGGCAGTTTCGCCGAAGCCAAACAAGTGCTGCCCTCGCCGGTTTGGGAAGGACATGCCAAGGAAATCGAGATGTACTGGAAAGCCTGGGAAATCGGAGTACGCAACATCAAAGCCCCCGAAAAAGGATCGGGCTTCGTATCCAGCTACATCGATACCGCCTACAACGGCAACATTTTCATGTGGGATTCGGCCTTCATCACCATGTTCGCCCGCTACGGAACCCGCTTTTTCCCCTTCCAGCGCACCCTCGACAATTTCTATGCCAAGCAACACCCCGACGGTTTCATCTGCCGCGAAATCAAATCCGACGGAGCCGACTGCTTCGAACGATACGATCCGACCAGCACCGGGCCCAACCTGCTGCCGTGGAGCGAAATGATCTATTACAAACAATTCGGCGACACCGAGCGATTGCATAAAATCTTCCCCGTACTCTGCGCCTATTACAAATGGCTCCGCCTGAACCATACCTGGCGCAACGGCACCTATTGGAGCAGCGGCTGGGGCACCGGCATGGACAATATGCCGCGGGTATTGCCGCAGTACAATATGATTTACAGCCACGGCCATATGATCTGGCTCGACGCCACCCTGCAACAATATTTTACCGCCGGGCAATTGCTGGAAATGGGCTTTTACCTCGAACGGTGGCAGGAAATCGAAGATTTCGAAGACGAACAAAAGAAACTGAAAGCCTATATCAACGAAAACCTCTGGAACGAGAAAGAGCACTGCCTGTTCGACCAATACGCCGACGGCTCCCTTTCCACCACCAAAGGGATCTACGCTTATTGGGCGCTTCTGACGGACGTACTTTCGAAAGACCGCCTGGACGCTTTCGTAGCCGAACTCGACAACAAAGAAACCTTCAACCGTCCGCACCGCGTGCCCTCGCTGGCGGCCAACAACCCGAAATACAAAGACAACGGCCGGTATTGGCAAGGAGGCGTATGGCCCGGAGCCACCTACATGGTACTGACCGGCCTGATCGACAAAGGGTACCGCCGCCTGGCGCACGAAATCGCCTGCAACCACTACGAGAATGTTTTTGCCGTATACAAGAACACCGGCACTTTCTGGGAATACTACGCCCCCGAGCACGTAGAACCGGGCTTCATGGCCCGTCCGGATTTCATCGGTTGGACGGGGCTTCCCCCTATTGCCGTGCTGATCGAACATATTTTCGGTATCCGTTCGAACGTATACGAAAAAGAACTGACTGTCGATGTGAATCTGACCGAAGCGTACGGAATCGACCGCTATCCGTTCGGCACCGACGGCGTGGTATCGATCCGGGTGAAAGGACGCGCCTCGGCCACACAGGAACCGCAAGTGGAAATCGAAACGAACGTACCGCTCAACCTGACCGTCCTGTGGGGCGACAAAGAAAAAAAAGTTCCTGTAAAAGCCGGCAAACAAACCGTATAATAGACCGATTAGCAGATTTATAACAGACAACAGATGAAAAAAATACTCTTCTTAGCAGCCACGGCGCTGATCGCCGGTTGTTCTTCTCCGAAAGAAAAAGAAACCGCAACCGGCGGCCGCGACGTCACCGTAGTGGTAGCCGCCGACCTGCATTTCGACCTGCCGCCCGAAACCGATCAATACTACCACGTAGTCACCATGAACCGGCTACCGGGCCACTTCGCCTTTCCCTCAGCAACGACAGATGGCAGCGCATCGGCTGCTGCCCCGATCGAGAAGATCGACGGCGTGATTATTGCAGGCGATATGTTCGACAAGGCGCGCCCGGAAATTCTTTCGCTTTACCGCCAGCGGTATGAACCCGGCGAAGGCGAACGAAGGATTCATTATCCGGTATATCCCGGATTCGGCAATCACGACATCGATCCTTCCGTTTCCGACAAGGGAGCCGACAACCTGAAAGGCCGTTCCTTCTCGCTGCATTATCTCGATTCGATTCTTATGGATAAGCTTGAAAAGAAAGAAATCCTGAATTTCCATCCGGGTAGCCGCAGCTATTCCTGGAATATCGAAGACGTACACTTTATCCAGGCGCAACGCTTCTCGGGCGATACGGCCTACTCGGAAAGTAATTTCGCCTGGTTGGCCGACGACCTGCGCAAGTATGCTTCCGAAGGAAATCCCGTCGTTTATATCCAGCATTACGGTGTCGATCCGTGGGCCTTGAAATGGTGGCCGCAGGAAGCCCGCAACCGGTTGTTCGATTTGCTCGATGAGTATAATGTAGCTGCTTTCCTGGTAGGGCATACCCATACGCCCTCTTTACAATATTACCGGGGGTATCCCATTTACCAGGTGAACAACGCCTGGCCGGATGAAGATGGCAACGGAGCCTTCGCCGTAGTGCGTATTCGCGACAAAAAGGTCGAAATCGCCTCCTGTCGCTGGACAGACGACAAAGGCAATTTCGAAGTGGTAGGCCCCTTCCTGAGCGATACGCTGCCCCGCACGGTCGATCAGCAGGTACATTACAATGCGTTTTCGCACAACGACTACTGGCGGGAAAACCCCTTGCTGGATGCGCTGGCTTTCCGGTTCAACTGCGTGGAAGCGGATTTGTGGCTGATCGACGGGGAACTCTACGTTTCGCACGAACGCCCGAAACCTAATCCGGCAATCTCCTTC
>DBFJSK010000128.1:0-9384 GCA_048403675.1 Tannerellaceae bacterium
AGCGCGGCATCGAACGCTACGGATATGCCTTGCCGATGGACGATTGTCTATGCAGTGTCGCTCTCGATTTCGGCGGCCGCCCGTGGTTGGTATGGGATGCCGAGTTCCGCCGTGAGCGGGTAGGGGATATGCCTACCGAAATGTTCCTGCATTTCTTCAAAAGCCTCAGCGATGCAGCCCGGATGAATCTGAACATCAAAGCGGAAGGAACCAACGAACACCATAAAATAGAAGGCATCTTCAAAGCCCTGGCCCGTTCGTTGAAAATGGCCGTTCGCAGGGATATATATCATTACGAACTGCCCAGTACGAAAGGCAGTTTATAAAACCGGAAAACGATAAACGGCCGCCGCCCGCTTCCCGGAAGTACCCGGTGGCGGACAGCGGCCGAATTATCAGTCTGCATTCTCCTCGATTGATCTTTAAAAAAAAATAATTTTCTCCGGAAAAATGAAAGTCAGAAAATCCTGCTTCTCCCCGTTACGTACAAAGCGCACGGCCGACAGAACCCTTTCAGGCATTGACCCTTCCAAATAGTCCGTGCCCGGATGAGCGAAACTTCAGTCCTTTCCCGCCAGAGGCCCGACCCTTCCCAACATAGGCCGCCCTACGCTTGCAGATTCTCTTTTGCGCCCGGTGCGTGCTCGAAAACGGCTCCCACGATCCGGCAAGTATCCATTTCCTTACAATCCCCGCAAGTATCCAATCCTTTTTCAACCACACACTTGCGGATTTCGCAATAATCGCTGCAATACGCAAATTTCACGCCGTCCGCACGGCATCCCATGCAATGAATAGTGTCGGCGGTAATCTCTGGCGCGTTATTCATCTCACTCCATTTTCGGGCGGTTTTTTCTCTTAACTCAGGGTCGTTTCCGACCGTAGCTATGCGGGCATCGCAACTTTCGCAATCTAATCCGCAACAAGCAATTAATTGTTTCATTCTTTTGTTCTGTTAGTTTATGTATTCCTCCGTCCGAACTCACCCCGGAAGTAAAGGCTTAGGCAGGTGAAGATAAATATAAAAAGTGGCCGGCGTACATTCTCCCTCAGAAAGAAAGCTCTTTCAGCCGACTACCGTCAAGGCTATGGATAGAAACCGTTCCGTTGCAATAAACGGCAAACGTAGGCATGTTTCCATCCTTCGGAAAGGTGATGGAGCCAGTGTTACAAATCACCCCTCTGTCCGTCTGCTCCAGTTTCCAGCGATGCGTATGACCGTAAAAAAAGCAGTCGAATTTTGATTTCGGCAGGAGACTGTCATGATAGAGATGTCCGTGGGTAAGAAAGAAACGTTTGCCGTTATCCACCAATAAAAAGTAATCGGATAGCATGGGGAAATCCAGCATCATCTGATCTACTTCCGAATCGCAGTTTCCCCGAACGGCCACAATCTCGTCCGCCATCGCGTTCAGGCGCTCTGCAATCCCTTTCGGATCGAGTCCTTTCGGTATTCCGTTGCGCGGGCCATAATTTAAAATATCCCCCAGGAGGCAAAGCATTCCGCATTGTTGCTTTTTATAGAATGTCAGCGTCTGTTCTAATGCCGGCAGTGAACCATGAATATCAGATACAATTAGATATTTCGTCATTATCTCTTTGTTGCGAATAGGTTGTCAATATACAAAAATAAATATAATTATTCGATCCTCCTAATTATATACGGGAAGGCCAATCAGAATCTGCCTCAAAAATAGGAATACGATGGGTAGCCTTTTTCATTTTAAATAGATCGCCCCGCTGTGAACGAATCCAAGAGATCCGGCACAGCGGGGGAAATAAAAGTTCTCTTTGCCTATCGAGCAGTTTCACGCCCGTGGTTTCGTAAGGTTCGCCACCTCCTTTAGAACCGGCTGATCGAGCCGCCCCCGCCGGAAGCGCCCCCGCCCCAGGAGCCTCCGCCGAATCCGCCTCCGAATCCTCCGCCGCGCGGGCCGCCCAGGAAGCCGCCGAGGCCCCCCAGCAAGAAAGGAAACATACTGCTGCGCCCGCGGGAAGAATGCCGGTTCCGATGATCGGTATACCCGCAGTTTTTACATTGATAAACATCCTCCACCTCGGCCGGCTCCGTAGCCGTGGCATTTTTTACTACCCGTTGCCCGGTATACACCAAGGCTTTTTTGCCACATCGCGGACAGATTTGGGCCGGACGCCTGCGGAAAGTAAAGGCCACCAATACAAAGACAAAGAAAAATAAAAGCAGGAAGCCCATGCCGAATGTTTCCAGAAACCCTCCTTCCCGAGCCTGTACGCCTACTTTGCCCGGGCCGCTTCCGGGTGTCGCCCCGATTTCGTGCGAAAGCAGGTAATTAGTCACTGCGGCCACCCCGCTCGTCATCGCCGTACTGTAACGCCCGGCCTTCAGATCGGGAATCATCGCTTCCTGCTGCAAGCGGTAACTGATGGCGTCGGGCAAGATGCCTTCCAGGCCATATCCGGTTTCGAATACCACCGAACGTTGGGCGGGAGCCGTTACCAGTTGGATCAACAAACCGTTGTCTTTTCCTTTCTTTCCAAGGCCCCAATAGTTAAATAAATCCGTGGCGAAACTCCGGGCGTCGGCATCTCCGATGTTATTCACCGCCACGACCGCCACTTCGATACCCAGGCTGTCTTCCAACGCATCGAGCATCCGGTCGATCCGGGCCACGTCCTCCGGGCGGATGATTCCGTCCGGATTGCTCACATGTTGTCCTCTGGCAGTGAGCCGTACATTCGGTATCGTTTTTACCGTGTAAGTCCGGGTGTCCGGAGTTGCTGATACCGAGGCTGTTCCGGCGGGAGTGGCAAGCGTCGTTTCCGCCGTTTCGGACGTGTTTTCGGACTGCGTTCCGGACGTGTTTGTGGTACAGGCCGCCAGCGTGAGCAAGGCCAGTCCCACTATCCCCAACCAGAATTTCCGTGCGGGGATGGTATTGCTTTTTTCGCAAACTGCGATACTGTTTTTTTTCATCATCTTCAATCTTCCTTTATAAATTCTTTCACTCTCGGCGCCGGGCTAAGGGGATGAGGCCCGTTCGCCCGGCGCCTGTTTTCAAGCCGGCTGTTCGGCTAAAATTCCACTTTCGGCGCCTTTTCCGCTCCCGGATCGGCCGAGAAATAAGGCATCGGCCGGAAGCCGAACATGGCCGCCAACAGATTGCGGGGAAAACTCCGGATATAGGTATTGTATCCCCGGGCCGTTTCGTTAAATCGTTTGCGCTCTACTGAAATACGGTTCTCGGTACCTTCCAATTGCGCCTGTAGTTCCAGAAAATTCTGGTTAGCCTTCAAATCGGGGTACCGTTCCAGAATCACCATCAGCCGCGACAGCGCGTTGCTCAATTCCCCTTGGGCGGCCTGAAACCGTTTCATCGATTGTTCGTCGAGCGACGACGGATCGATAAGGGTTTGGCTAGCCTGGGCGCGAGCCTGCACCACGCCTTCAAACGTCTCCTTTTCGTGGGTGGCATATCCTTTTACCGTATTCACCAAATTCGGCACCAGATCCATCCGGCGCTGGTATTGGTTTTCTACCTGGCTCCAGGCCGTTTTCACCTCTTCATCTTTTGTCACCATCGAATTATAGCTCCCTTTCAGGTACGAATAACCTAGCAGCACCACGACGGCTATTATCGCCAGCGCGATCCATAAACCTTTATGCTTCATCTTTTTCTGTTTTTTTGATTCATTTGCTGTTTATCTTTCTGTAAATAAAAAACGAATGCCCCGAAAGGTTGAAGCCGACAAGATTCTTTACCTTTAGGCACGGTTTTTGTCGGATTATTTCAGTAAATTTGCCTGCGGTATGGAGGCGAAGAGAACCGGCCTTGCTTTTCCTCAGGCGCGGAAAGCCCGCGGCAAACGGATTGCCGGGAAAAGAAAGCGGCTCGTTTGTAAGGCGTATTACGCGTAGCCGGTTCACTCATTCCGCTTCCAATCAAAGAAATCGTTTCATTTAAAAAAACAAAAGATGATGAAAAATTGGCTGGCGGCCTTATGGCTTTGCGTGCTGCCTTTCCTTTTTTCCTGTCAGAAAGACACGGAGGATAAAGTATACGGCAAATGGCTGTTGGAAAAAATAGTCGAACCCGACGGGCGCGTGGAGCCGGTCGATACGGTATGGTATAATTTCCAGACTACTTTGTTTATGTATCAAATCTACGTACCCGCTACCGGAGGCTATCGCAATTCCTACGGTCTGGCTACTTTCGAGGGTGACGAGCGGGTCACCATCGAATTGCAGAATAATCCGCAGATGGTGGATCTCTTCCTGCCCTATACCGACTGGACGTCGGGTACGCGCACATTTACCGTGGCCAAGGTGAAGGGGAAAGATCTGGTGCTGGAAAGCGACGGCAAACAGTACATTTTCCGTAAGTTCTAATTCTTTCCGTGCGGCTTTGCGCTGCGCGGGCCTTTATAGCCGGCTTTGTTATCAGGTTCGGACGCGTTTTCGTTGCGGATTTCGTAGCAAGGCGCGTCTTCTTGTATGATAGGTATATGCTATAGGTTCCATATCGTTTCGGTTCCAGCCCTTCCTTCGTATGCTTATGCGCCGGAAGGCCCCGGGGCGGGCATATCCGTTTCTTTTCATGAGTTTGTGTTTCTATTTCTCGCGGCATACTGTCGTTTCCTAAGCGTAAATCGTATGGCACCCGCCAAGAGGCTATTTTTTTCAAAAAACGCGAGCCTATGGATTTCAAAATGCAGCCGTTTTACCCCCCGGGAGCAGAGAGGGAGAGAAAGGCACGCACACCCCGGCAGCGGGGAGGAACTTCTCTTTTTTGCCCCGTTTCCCCGAAAAGAAACTTTTCGTCCGATAGGACGCAAACCAAAAAAAGTACTAATTTTGGAGCCCGATTAAGTAAACACATCATGGCAGAAACAACGAGAAATACATCAGGAAGAGGAAAACAAAAAACGGTCATCGTACCCGATATGGGGCGGTTGCAACCGCAAGCCCGCGAGTTGGAGGAAGCTGTACTGGGGGCTTTGATGTTGGAAAAAGACGCTTATTCGATGGTGAGCGAAATTCTCAAGCCGGAATGTTTTTATGAAAAATCGCACGAGATGATCTATGCCGCCATCGTCGATCTGGCCATCAGCCAGCGTCCGGTGGACATGCTTACCGTCACCGAACAATTGAAGAAACGGGGCGAGCTGGAGCAGGTAGGCGGCCCATTCTACATTTCGCAGCTTACCAGCAAGGTAGCCAGTAGCGCCCATATCGAATACCACGCCCGGATCATCGCCCAGAAATACCTGGCCCGCGAACTGATCTCCTTTACCGCCATGATCCAGGGGAAAGCCTTCGACGAAACGATCGATGTGGACGACTTGATGCAGGAAGCCGAAGGAAAGTTGTTCGAGATTTCGCAACGGAACGTAAAAAAGGACGTCACGCAGATCAACCCGGTTATCAAGGACGCCCTGGTGATGCTTGAAAAAGCAGCCAACCAGAAAGAGGGCCTGAGCGGGCTGCGTACCGGTTTCGAAGGTTTGGATAAGATTACCTCCGGCTGGCAGAATTCCGACTTGGTGATTATCGCCGCCCGTCCGGCGATGGGAAAAACGGCCTTCGTGCTTTCGATGGCGAAGAATATGGCAGTGAATCATAATATTCCGGTGGCCTTGTTTTCGCTTGAAATGAGCAATGTGCAGTTGGTGAACCGTCTGATTGTGAATGTGTGCGAAATACCGGGCGAGAAGATCAAGAGCGGCCGGCTGGAAAGCTACGAATGGGAACAGCTCGATTTCAAAATCAAGGAACTGTATGATGCCCCGATTTATGTGGACGATACGCCGAGTTTGTCGGTCTTCGAATTGCGTACCAAGGCGCGGCGGCTGGTGCGCGAGCACGGAATTAAATGTGTGATTATCGACTACCTTCAGTTGATGAACGCCAGCGGAATGACCTTCGGCAGCCGTGAGCAGGAGGTGAGTACGATTTCGCGTTCGCTGAAAGGATTGGCCAAGGAGTTGAATATTCCCATTATCGCGCTTTCCCAGTTGAACCGCGGGGTGGAAAGCCGTCAAGGAGCCGAAGGCAAGCGTCCGCAGTTGGCCGACCTTCGCGAATCCGGAGCCATCGAACAAGATGCGGATATGGTTTGTTTTATCCATCGTCCGGAATATTATAAGATTACGGAAGACGAACGGGGTAATTCCCTGCTCGGATTGGCTGAAATCATTATCGCCAAGCATCGTAACGGAGCGACGGGAGATGTGCGGCTGCGCTTCAAGAACGAGTTTGCCAAGTTTATGAATATCGAAGAGGATATGCCTGTTCGCGAATTTTCATCCGGTATGAACAAACAGGCAGCCGAGCTGGCCCCCCCGATTCCTGCGGCCGGCCCGGATTTCTTGCAGCCGAGTAATCCCGGCGAAATGCCTTTTTAAGAACGGCCTGGTTTGAAGCAGAAGGCTCTCTTTTTTAAGCAGCCCGTTTTTTTAACAGGATACCGTTTTTCGGAAGATGGCTCCTTTCGCTGCTGTCGGCCGGAAACGTTTGCATAAAAAATAGCCGCCCCGGGATTTGTTTTCCCGCGGCGGGTCGGGATAAACGCCTATCTTTGTCGTGGTTAATTAAATAATTCGATTCTTCCATGACAAAACATCTTTTACCGGCTTTTGCCTGGCTTGCTTTTTTGTTAAGCTGTCAATCTCCTAAAACTTATTCTTCCTACGAAGAATATCCTCTTTACGAGGGAAACGATATGGAACTGGTCTATGCTCCGCACCAATCAGCTTTCACCCTCTGGGCGCCCACCGCCCGAGAGGTGCGACTCAACCTGTATGAAACAGGCGAGGCAGGCAACCCTGTGAAGCAATTTACGATGAAGAAATCCGAAAACGGTACCTGGCGCACCACCGTCGGAGAAGATTTGAAAGGTTTCTTCTATACTTTTCAGATCCGTACCCCCGCCGGATGGCTCGACGAAACACCCGGTATCTGGGCTAAAGCGGTAGGCATCAACGGCAACCGCGCTGCCATCATCGATTGGGCGGCCACCGATCCCGAAGGGTGGGCCGAGGATAAAGCGCCGTCGCTGGCCTGCTTTACCGATATTATCATTTATGAAATGCACCACCGCGACTTCTCGGTCGCTCCGAATTCCGGCGTAACCCATAAAGGAAAGTTCCTGGCCCTTACCGAAGAAGGTACTGTCGGCCCCGAGGGCACGGCTACCGGCATCGACCACTTGAAAGAGCTGGGCGTTACCCACGTACATCTGTTGCCTTCGTTCGATTTTGCCTCTGTCGATGAATCCCGGCCGGAGGATAACCGCTACAATTGGGGATACGATCCGAAAAATTACAATGTACCCGAAGGAAGTTATGCCAGCCACCCTGAAGATCCGGCCGCGCGTATCCGCGAATTCAAACAGATGGTACAAAGCTTGCACCGGGCCGGGATACGGGTGATTATGGATGTGGTGTACAACCACACCTTCGTAGCCGACGGGTCTAATTTCGAACTGACGGCGCCGGGCTATTTTTACCGGCAAAATCCGGACGGTACGTATTCCGATGCCTCGGGCTGCGGCAATGAAACGGCTTCGGAACGGGAAATGGTACGGCAGTATATCGTGGAGTCGGTGAAATTCTGGGCCAGCGAATACCATGTAGACGGTTTCCGTTTCGATCTGATGGGGATTCATGATCTGGAAACGATGAACCGGGTCAAAACGGAATTGGCCGCCATCGATCCTTCGATCTTTGTATACGGCGAAGGCTGGGCGGCCGGCGATTCCCCGCTTGCCGTGGAACGTCGGGCGGTGAAAGTGAATGCCCCGGCCTTAAACGAGGTGGCCGTCTTCAGCGACGATTTGCGAGATGCCTTGAAAGGAAGCGTGTTCGAGGCCAAAGAAGCCGGCTTCGTATCGGGCGCGGTGGAAGGAAATACCGAATCGGTGAAGTTCGGCATCGTAGGTGCCGTACGCCATCCTCAGATCGATTACGACCAAGTGTTATACTGCAAAGCCCCGTATGCCAACCAGCCTACCCAGGTGATTAATTATGTATCTTGCCACGATGATTTATGTCTGGTCGATAAGCTCCGGCTTTCGGCTCCCGAGGATATGCGCCCGGACGAATGGGTGAAATTCGATAAGCTGGCGCAAACCATCGTATTCACCTCGCAGGGCGTTCCGTTTATGCGCGCCGGCGAAGAACTGCTGCATAGTAAGAAAGGGGTGAAAAACAGCTTCGAATCGCCCGATTCCGTCAATCAGATCGATTGGTCGCTCAAAGCGAAGCACCGGGATGTGTTCGATTATTACCGCGGCTTGATTGCGCTGCGCAAGGCGCATCCGGCGTTCCGTATCCCCACGGCCGAAGGCGTACGCGAGGCCCTGCGTTTTCTGGAAACAGGCGATCCGGGCGTGGTGGCTTATACCTTGTCGGAGCACGCCAACGGAGATGCGTGGAAAGAAATTGTCGTCGTCTTCAATGGTAATCGGAAGGCTGCGTCGGTAGACCTGCCGAAAGGCCCGTGGAACATCGCCTTGCGAGACGGTAAAATCCGCCTGGAAGGGATGGGAACGCTACCCGGGGGCCGTACGCGTGTCGATGCTTCTTCTGCATTGATTCTTTATCGCTAAGAGCAACGTCTTATTTTTGAATCAGCCGGTGGCCACTGCTTTTTACTAGAGTAGCCACCGGCTGATGGCGTTTATATGCTTTCTTCCTCTTTTTCCTTCTTTTCCTTTCTTGTCCGGCTTCATGGGCTTTAGTGAGAAATCTCTTGGGGGGAGTGGTGAGAGAGGTATTTTCTTTCTCCTTCTTCTGCTGCTGCTTTTCTCTTTATTGCGGACTTGCATGATGGGGGGATTTGTTCGACCCCCGGGGCCTCTGGAAAGGGAAGTATCCGGAAAGACCGTGGATAGAAGCCTACGTACCGGGTACTTTTTGTATTTTTTTTGCCTTGCGTCAGCCTAGATAGGCATTGACCGGCCATTGGATAGGCATGAAATAAAAATTCCATAAGCATCCGTTCCGAATTGGATGCTTATGGAATCGGAAGTGGATGCTTATGGAATTTTTGATTTTTATAAACCGGTGAAAAACAGAAACTTGCAAAATGAGGGCGGAGGTACGGAAACGCGCCCTAGTTATTGTCGTTTTTTTCCCATAGCATTTAGCCTGAAGATAAGTTAGACCGGGAACATAAGCCGCAGGAGCAGGCCTTTAAGGGGCGGGGGAGTAGGAAGCGCTTGGGCAACTAGCACGACTGCTCTCTTTACATACCTATGCTTGGCTTTCCTTTCAACTAAATGTTTAAATAAAAGAGAGAGGTCGGGAAAGAGGAATAGCCTCCTCTGTGAAGATGCGGACGAAGAATATCCGTCCGCATCGGTTTTTATTTCTAAAGTTTGTCGTATTCTTCATCGGTTACGGGTT
>DBFJSK010000129.1:0-4194 GCA_048403675.1 Tannerellaceae bacterium
TAAAAACATTGCCTTCGACAATGATTTTTGTATGTTTTCGCTCATAATAAATTTAGTTAATTTGTTTTTTACATAAAATTGATGGAAGAAGGCAAGAGGTTGGCCCGCCTCTTTTCGGCGTTTCCCGAAAGGGAAATCTCCTTCTTAAATTGATCCGGTTAATCAAGTTGTTCGTATCTACATAGGCATCTATCATTTTTAGGTTAACATTATCCATTTTTAATTGTCGGCTTAATGGGTGACAGGGGCAAAAGTAGGGTGCGCCCGGCAAACCGCCGGCGAATAAATATTCAATTAAGAGCAAAAGCTGTTCATTTTGCATCAAACGCTGTAAATCAGGGAGAGATGAACAGAAATTACCATTTTTCCGCCCGGGAATTACCATTTCTCCCCTTGTTTTTTGGGCGGGGGGAAGCCGGTTTCTTCTCCTTTTCGGCACAATATTCGGCCTGTTTTCGCAGGGTTTCAAAAAGTTTTTTGTTTTCTTTGTAACCTAAAACGATGTTAACAACCGATCGTATGAAAATACACCTCCTGTTCCTTATCTTCGTAGCCGGCTTGTGCGGTAGTTGTAAAAACAAACCGCAGCCATCCCAGGCCGCTTCCCCCGGCGGGAGTCCTACCTATACCAACCCGATCCTTGCGCACGGGGCCGAACCGTGGGCTGTTTTTCACCGGGGCGTTTATTATTATACGCAAGGGGAAGAAAACAAAATCATCCTGCGGAAAACAGCCGATCTGACGGCATTGAATGCAGCCGAAACGAAAACCGTGTGGTTGCCGCCCTCGCGGGAAGCTTCGTTTCATTTATGGGCGCCGGAATTGCATTTCATTGACAACAAATGGTATATTTATTTTGCCGGCGACGACGGGAATATGGATAACCACCAGATTTATGTGCTCGAAAACGAAGCGGCCGATCCGCTGGAGGGAGAATTTAAGATGAAAGGGGCTATCCAGACCGATCAAACGAATAATTGGGCCATTCATGCTACCACGTTCGAGCACGACGGAAAGCGCTACTTGCTTTGGTGCGGCTGGAAACAAAGGCGCATCAACGAAGAGATACAATGTATTTACCTGGCGCCGATGAAGAATCCGTGGACGCTCGACGGCCGGCGCGTATTACTTTCGCAGCCGGAATACGAATGGGAACGCCAATGGGTGAATCCGGACGGCAGCAAAACGGCTTATCCGATTCATGTGAACGAAGCGCCTCAGTTTTTTTATTCGAAGAACCGGGATAAGTTGCTTATTTATTACTGCGCCAGCGGCAGTTGGACGCCGTATTATTGCATCGGATTGTTGACGGCCGAGGCCGGCAGCGATCTGCTCGACGCGGCTTCGTGGAAAAAATCGCCCGAGCCGGTGTTCCGCAGTTCGGCCGAAAACGAGGTGTACGGCCCGGGCAGTCCGTGCTTCGTGCCTTCGCCCGATGGACGGGAGTGGTATATGTTGTATCATGCGCGGCATGTTCCCAACGATGCGCCGGGGGCTATCGAATCGCGTTCGCCCCGTATGCAAAAAATCGAATGGGATGCCGAAGGGATACCCGTGCTCGGTATTCCGGAAAAGGAAGGAACGCCTTTGCCGCTTCCTTCGGCCAGCAGGCAGCCGTAACCGGAAAGAGCAGGTTGCTTGGGAGCGGCCGTCCTGCCCCCGCCCGGCCGCCCCGGGCGCGCTTGTTTGTTTTCCGGCGCCGGCTTCTTGTCTATTTTTCACCCTGAAGAAAAGCGCTCGCCGATCCGTTTTCGATTTCTTGCTTATGAAATTGAAAACGGATGCCTATGAAATCCGGATTCCATAAGCATCCGTTTCCAATTCTATAAGCATGGGATTTTACGCATCTGTATAATACTGAATATCAATATTTTGCCAAAGTCTTTCCGCAAGCATTGAAAACCGGTAGGCTTATTGTCTATTTTTACCTTTTTCTGTCCGGTTCTTTTCAACCGAAATCCGGTTTTTATTCCCTTTCTTGGCCGGTTCTATTGCGCCCTCCGGAAATGTTTTATTCTCGGCTCCGGGCCGGCTTTACTTGCTTGGCTCCGGCTGTTCGGGTTCCCTTTCTTTTGTTCCGAAGTCCTTGGGCAGGATGCCGAAATGTTCTTTAAAACATTTGGTAAAATAGGAAGCCGAACTGAATCCCACCTCCAGGTAAATATCGCTCACCCGGTTTCCCTGGCGCAGCAATTCGGCCGCCCGGTTCAAACGCACTACTTTCAGATAATCGGTGGGGGCCATGCCCGCGAGTGCTTTCAGCTTGCGGTAAAAATTCGAACGGCTCATATGCAAAGCGTCCGCCAGGGCGTCGATGGAGAAATCAGCCTCGCCCATCCGTTGTTCGATGGTGGTTTTTATCTGGTTAACCAGCTCGTAGTCCCGCTGGGATAAGACGGGTGAACCGGTTGCCGAAGGCTCCTTCGGGGCAGGCTGAACCGTGAGATGCTGCATAATCTGATAGTAAGCGATCCTCAGACGCAGCAAGTTCTCTATCTGCGCTTTCAATTGCCGGATCGAGAAAGGTTTTTCCAGGTACACGTCGGCGCCGCATTCGGCGCCCTCTGTCTTGGCTTCCAGACTGGTCTTGGCCGTGAGCAGAATAATCGGAATATGCGACCATTGCAGGTTCTGTTTTACCGCGCGGCATAACTCGATGCCGTCTATTACCGGCATCATCACATCGCTCACGATGAGGTCTACGGTATCTTTCTTGAGTATATCCAACGCTTTTTGGCCGTTCTCGGCTTTTTCAACGACAAACCAAGCCGCCAGCCTTTGGGTAGTGAGCGCGAGCAATTCGGGATTATCTTCCACCATCAGGACGGTGAATTTCCGATTGTTCAACGCTGCATTTTCGGGAATTTCGTCCTTTTCATCGGTGGCCAGGGCTTCCACGGTAGCGGTTTCGGACGAAACGGCGGGGTTCCCCAGCGGCAGGGAAAGTGTAAAACATGAGCCTCCCCACAGGCTTTCCGTCAGTTCCAACGTTCCGTTCAAGCCTTCCGCCAGGGTGCGCGAAAAGGCCAGGCCGATGCCGGTGCCGGGCATTTGATGTTCGTTGTTGATCTGGTAAAAAGCGGTGAATATACGGGCGCGTTCTTCCGGCTGAATCCCGGGGCCGTCGTCGCTCACGGCCAGACGAAACATAGCGCCGTCGCTCGTTAATTCCAAACGGATGCGCCGGCGGGCGTACTTCATGGCGTTACTGAGGAAATTCACGATTACCTTGCTGAGTTTACCGGCATCCGTCAGGGCGTGCAGACTTCCTTCCGGCAAGCTGATTTCCAGTTCTTTTCCTTTTAAACGCAGATTTTCGTCGAACTGCGCGGCGATATTCCGCACCAGCAGCACGACATCGCAAGGATGCAGGCTGAATTTTAAGCCTTCGTTTTCCATTTTCTGAAAATCGAGCAATTCGTTGGTAATCCCGAGCAAATAATCCACATTCCGGCGAATGGTTTCCAGGTATATCTTTTCCTGCTGCCGGTCGAGATCCGGCCGATCGAGCACTTCATCCAAAGGTAAGCGAATCAAACTCAGGGGAGTGCGTATCTCGTGTACCAGGTTGACGAAAAAGCCTACTTTCGAGCGGTAGGTTTCTTTTTCCTGCATAATGCGAAATTGTTCCATCCGCTCGTTGTATTTCCGTTTCAACCATTCGTTGCGGCGGCGCCCCAAGAGGTAAAAGAGCAACATGCCTATGCCTATATAAACGGCATAGGCCCAGTTCGACCGCCACCATTGGGGAGTAATCACGAGGGTCAGCCGGCGGCTTTGCTCGTTCCATACCGCATCGTTGTTGGAACCTTTCACTTCGAATTCGTACGTGCCGGGGGGCAAATCGGTATAATAAGCGGTAGTTTGCGGCGTACCGCTTATCCATTTCCGGTCGATACCATGCAGCCGGTATCGATAGCGGTTGCGGGAAGGATCGCTGTAGCTGAGGGCGGCAAACGAAATGCCGAAACTGTTGTTATTCCAGGGCAAGCGGATCAGTTCTTTTTCCACCAACGGGCCTGCCGTGCCTTTCAACCGGGCCGCCTCGGCGGCATCTTCCACATAGGGAAAATTCAAATCGGTAATGACGACGGGCGGTATGTAGCGGTTTTGCCAGAATTGTTCCGGGCGGCAGGCGTTTAAGCCGTTCATACCGCCGAAAAACAGCCAGCCTTCGCGGGTGAACAAAGACGA
>DBFJSK010000130.1:0-13657 GCA_048403675.1 Tannerellaceae bacterium
GCAGCCTATCTTCGTTTTATTTCAAAACAAAGATACTAAATTTTATGAACCGCTCTACCCCTTTCTTAAAAAACAAGACATTGAACACCCCAGTCGTCAACAGCTAACCCTGTTATTACCACAGGCATATATAACATTATTTTAATAATATCTAATAAATAGGACACATAATAGGATAAATAGACCTTGCGAGATTTTCGAATTAGTCGTTACTTTGCACCGTCTTTTTAAGGTAGGTATCTTACGACTAAGGTTTAACAATTAACGATTTCGCTTTACATGAAAATGCAGAAACTAGGTATCACATGCCACCGTCTTCGGAAGACGATTTTCCGCCGTACTTTTTCACTTCATGCCACCGGTTCCTTTTTCTTTTTAAGTTTCGCCTTGTCGCTGGCTATGTTTGCGGCATGCGATTCGGATACGGATGGCCCGGGAGGAAAATCCGGACAGTTGCGTTTGAACCTGGCAGCCGACACGACGTCGGTCAACAAAGGGATTAACAGCAATCCGACCAAAGCGGTTTCGGCCGATGAATTCGAAAAATTCCTGATTACCGACGATTATAAAGTAGCCGTCCGGCAAGATACGGTCACGATTGAAGACTACGAACGATACGACCAAATCCCGGAAGCAATTCGTTTGAATGCGGGTGCTTATACGCTCACGGCGTCGAAAGGAGAAGATAAGCCGGCGGCTTTCGAGAATCCTTATTTCGAAGGAAGTACCGATTTCACCATCAAAGCGGACATGATTACGCCGCTGGAGGTAACCTGTACGTTGGCCAACGCACGGATCACGGTTGATTATACCGACGATTTCAAAGACATGTATTCCGAATATGCCGTATTGCTGAGTACGAAATTCACCAAAGAGAAACTGGAAATTTCGCAGAAAGAAACGCGTCCGGCTTACGTCAAAGTGGCGCCGGAAGGCACGGATCTGGGTATTGCCATCCGTTTGCAGAAATGGGATGCCGATACGGCGAAAACGTATTATGTGCCGAAACCTTTGGCGTTGGAACGGCGGCAGAGTATCCGGCTTATTTTCAAAACCGACGGGGCCGGATTGGATGGCATCGGTCTGGATATCTTACTGGACGACGAATTGATTTCGGAAACGTTTGAAGAAAAGATTCCGGATTTCATGTGGCAGCAGTTCGACAAACCCACGCTGGCTTCCGAACAGTTCGGCGACGGCAGTTTTACGTTGAAAGCGGGAAAATTCGAACAGAAGCCGTCGATCATTTTCGGGATGCCGGCCGGCATCGGTTCGTTTATCATCAAGCAATGGCGGGAAGATACGAAAGATACGCTCTTCTACGATTTGGCTACGGCCGAAGGCGTGACGGCGGCGCACGACGCCAAATTTTACTGGAATCTGAACAACAGCGGGAGTCTGAAAAATATCCGGCAAACAGGACAACTTTATCTGGATAAAGCGATGAATAATTTGGAGGCTCCGGAGGAAGATAATTATACGTACCATTTCGAATTTTACGGAAAAGACAATTTGCCGAAAGCCAACCAGACGAATGTGTTGAAACTGAAAGCGATCGTACAGGCGGCCGGTTTGCCGATCATCTCGTTCGAAGGTTTCCCGGAAGCGGTGTTGGTGGAAGGCGACCGGATGTCGGCGCCGGTGAATGCCGTATTCGATGCGGAAGGGTTGATCGACGACGCTTCGACAGTGACCATCAGCGACGGAACGACCAGTAAAACGTATGCGCTTACCAACGCGACCCATACGCAGGCGCTTCTGAATGAGTGGGGAATCGAGCTGAACCTTGAAAATCCGGCGAAAGCGACGCTTCATTTTCCGGAGGATTTCTCGGAACGCTTGGGAGCGCCGGAAAGCGGGGAGCGGACGTATACCTATACTTTCCATCTGAAAGACCAGATGGGCAAAACGTTCGACCTGACAAAAACCGTCACGCTGCAAGCGCCGGCATTGGAACTTACGCCGTCGGAAAATGAGGGCGATGTGTTCGCCCGCCGGGCTATCCTGCGTGCGAAACTGGCTGTCGGCCATCCGGAACGGTTCCAATTCCAATGGAGAGAGAACGGGCGCGAAACCTGGAACAATTGTCCGGACAAAGCGTATCCGGCCGAGGCCATCTGCGATACGTTGACGGGATTGGAGCCGGGCGGCAAGTCGTATCAGATCCGGGCGATTTATAATAATAAGGAAAACCGGGCGACGAAACCCGTTACGTTTACCACCGAAAGCGAGATTCCGCTGGAGGGCGGCGATTTCGAGAACTGGTGGAGTAAAGAGGTGTATAAGAAAACGTCGTGGTCGTTCGGAACGACAGGTCTGGGCATCGACCAATGGTGGCCGCATCTGGAAGGCGCCACGAGCTGGTGGGATACGCGCAATAACCTGACGACTTCCCAGCGAAGCGGGGTATCCTGCTATTATACTTCGTATTCGGGCACTGTGGGCACCTCCGACAGCCATTCGGGCGACAAAGCGGCCGAGATCTCCACAATAGGTTGGGGCGAGGGCAATACGTTCACCGGCACGATGACTGGCGTGGTAATCAAGAATAAATCGGCCGGCATGTTGTTCATCGGGCAGCATACCTATAACGGTAGCGAAACTTTCGACTACGGTCATGCGTTCAAGGCGCGGCCTACGCGCTTCTCTTTCTGGTATAAATTCGCACCCGTCAACGGGGAAGCCTGCCGGGCCTATGTGGTGGTGGAAAACAGGGAGAACGGTACGGTAGAACTGGGCCGCGGCGAATGGATATGGACAACGCAACAGGATAGCTATGCCCAAGGCTCCGTAGAAATAAACTATACGAACACTACCTTGAAAGCGACGCATATGTATGTGGTCTTCCTTTCCACCACGGCCGGCTCGCCGTCGGTAGAGATGGATAAGGGGTCACTGGGCGCTTTCGATGGATACAGCGACTCGCGGTATGTGGGTAATCGGCTGACGATAGATGATGTGGAACTTATATATGAATAATCGACCTATGCAAAAAATATATGGGATATTGATCGCGGCGGCTTGTCTGTTGGGCGCCTGTCAGGAGAAAGAAACGTCCGTATTCCGCACCGGAGACGGGGGGCTGGATTTAACGGGAACTACTGCGGATATGGAAACGGAAATTCCGGTGATCATGACCAAAGGAATCCGGTTCGATATGGACGCGACGACGTTTCCGATCACGATTTACAACGAGAGCGGAAATGCGTATAAAACGTTTCAATCGTATGCAGCCATGAAGAGCGAGGGCACGCCGCTGGTCTTGCCCGTAGGGCCGTATACGATCAAAGCGAGTTCCTTCACGCCGGCGGCCCGCGTATCGGAATCGCCTTATTTCGAAGATGTGCAAGCTTTTACGATTGAAGAAAAAACGATTACGCATGTATCGCTTTGTTGCCGGTTCAAAAGCTTGGGATGCGAACTGGTGATTGCCGAAGGCTTGGCGGATTTATTGAAAAAGGAACCGGCCAATTATGCCTATTCCGTGAGTGTGTCGAACGAAGCGGCTTCCTGGACGTTCGATTCCGAGCATACGAAACCGGTTTATTTCCTCGATGCTTGCGAGGAATTGCTGGTGAAAGTGAATATCAAGCTGGCGGGTTCGGATTATCCGGAGCGTACGTACCGGTTCACCGGTACAGGCGGAACGGCTCCCGCTCTGGGGGAATATTATCAGATTACCCTCGATGCCGGAAAAGATAAAATGAAATTACAATCCCAACAACTGGAAAAAAGAGATTGAAAAGATGAAATACAAATTTATACTTCCTTTCGTACTTTTATCGGTAAGTATGGCTTTTTTCTCTTGTGAGATGAAGAAGGAATTGACCGGTCAGATCGAAAAACCGGGTGCCGACACGGGAAATGACATTCCGCTCGAAACAGCGGGATTGCTGGATTTGCAGTTGAAGCCGGAGAAAGAGCCGGATATTCCCGTCACGAAGGGGGATATTTCCGGATCGGAAGTGGTGGTGTTGGATGTGAACGAGTTTGCCGTGGATATTTTGGATGAGAAGGGCGACGTGATCCGGCATTATAACAGTTATGCGGATTTGAAAAACGAAGGGGGCTTATTGCTGCCGGCCGGTACGTACTCGGTACGGGCTACCTTGGGCGACGAGGTAAATGCCGGCTTCGATAAGCCTTTCTATTCGGGTACTACGGAGTGTGAAATTACTCCGCAGGAGGTGGCCAAAGTCATTACCGATTGCGTATTGAGCAATAAGAAGCTGGTATTTCATTGCTCGGACGAGTTTTTGAGCCGGTTTACCGATGATTATTCGATCGTGATCGATAACGGCAGCGGAGCGCTGACCACGTTTAAAGATGAAACGAGAACGGCTTTTTTCAAGAACACGGGAACGCTCCGGTTTATGGTGTATGCAACGAACCGCGAAACGCGTAAGCCTTTGCTTTATCATTGTAATCTGTCGGGCGACCAACAGGTGCAGGCGTATAATAATATTTTGGTGGATCTCAATATTGTCAATGAGAATCCCGACGAACCCGATGGCCCGGAGGAACCCGACGAACCCGAGGACCCGGGAGATCCCGAGCAGCCCGATCCGAATCCGGGAGCGGCTCGTAACCCGGTGATTAAAGTGGATATTTCGCTGATCGAGAAAGATTATGTGATTGAAGTGCCTTCTTCTTTTATCGAAACGGATGAACCGGGAGACGATTCCGGCGACGACGAACCGGGGGATGACACGGACAGCAAGCCGACAATCAGCGGAGATGGCTTTAATATTGACGAGCCGAAAGTGATTTCTATTGCCAGCCCGGATGTGGCGGTGCGCATCCAGATTAATACGCCGAAGATTCTGGCTTCTTTGCAGATTACCATTCAGTCGGACGTATTGGAACCGTTGCTGGATCAGATCGGGCTGGGCCGGAGTTTCGATATGTGTAACCTGACGGCGAAGCAGGAAAGCGTGTTGACCGATTTAAGGCTTCCGATTCCGGAAAAGAAGGAATCGACAACGTTCGATATTTCAAGCTTTATGCCGATGATTGCCATCCTCGATTCGCCGGGAGATTATAAATTTACGGTGAAAGCCACCGATGAGGCCGGCCAATCGACTACGAAAACGCTCACCATACGTATGACTAAATAACGAAGACCGAGATGTTAAAGCTAAAATCCCAGTTAATAGGAATTACGTTGTTGCTGACGGCAACAACGTGTTTCTTCGCATGCGAAGCGGAACAGAACGCTAAAACCGCTCCCGGCTATGTATACCTGACGGTCGATCATGACCGGACGATCCTGACGAAGGCGGAAAAGGAAGTGACAGACGAAGTGCTTTCCGTTTATTTTATCAATGCCGAGCAGGATACGGTCAAGTCGTATGCCGACTTCGTGGCGGAGGTGAAAGATACGAAGGTGATTCTTCCGGCGGGTTTGTATACAATTTCCGTTCATTCGGCGGGGGGAAAGGAAGCGGCTTGGGAAACGCCTTTTTATGCCGGCAAAGAGGAGGTGGAAGTAAAAGCCGGCGAGATTACGACAGCGAAAGTGGTTTGCAAAATTACCAATACCAAAGTTTCGGTGGTGTACGGGCAATCGGTTCAGGATCATTTTATCAATTATGAAACCGATGTATCGAATAGTTCCGGTAGCCTCCATTATACACGCGATGAGTATCGGGCCGGGTATTTTGCTCCGGAAAAATTGACGGCCGAACTTTCCTTGACGAATAAAGACGGCAATACGTTCCGGTTGCAACGTGTTTTTCCGGATATTAAAGAACGTTATCATTATACGTTGAGGTTTACGGTGGCTGATGACGGAGATAAGGATCAGGCCGGGGGAAATTTCGACATCGAAGTGGATGAAGAGAATAAGGTTATTCAATACGATATTTATATTTCGATCGAGGACGAACTGTATGGCAAAGGGGCGCCGGTATTGACGTTGAATGGTTTTGGCGACGGTAATACGGTAGCTTTCAAGAAAACGGCCAGCCCGGTTATTCCTTCCACGTCGCTTCAAATCGAATCGGCCAACGGTATCGAACGGCTGGGTGTAGAAGCGGAATCGACTCCGTTCAGGGCGTATAACGTAACTCGTTTCGACTTGTTGAAACTGACTGCCGAACAGACGGAGTTTTTGAAGATCTTGAATTTCCCGCTCCTGGCTTCGAACGCGGATTTGAAGAATTTCACTTTGAACTTCGATGCGCTGGCGGCTTCGCTGCCCACCGAAGGCAATTTGTTGCCGGCTACGCACCGCTTCACGATCTATGCAATGGATAAATTGCACCAGGAGCAGAAGGTGACGTTTACCTATACGGTGCGTCCGGATGTACCGGCCTTTACGGCTGAACCGGATGTGTGGGCTACGTTCGCGACACTGAAAGGAAGTTCTTCGGAAGATAACAAGGCTTTTTATTTCAAAAAGAAAGCAGATGATGAAACGGCTTGGCAAAAGATAGAGCCGACTGCCGTGGATGCGGCTTCTGGGGATTTCTCGGTTTTGTTGACCGACCTGGCGCCGGGCACGGAGTATATGTATTATGTGGCTGCCGGTACGGATAGCCGGGGCGAAACGGTGACGTTCATCACCGACCTGACCCCGATTGTGCCGAACCTGAATTTCGATCATTGGGTTTCGGCCAACAGCACGGTTTATCCGAACATTGACTTGGACGCAAATTATTTCTGGGACTCGGGCAACGGCGGGGCCAAGTCGGCTAGTAAGACGCCGACGGAGGAGACAAGCGATGCTGTGAAGGGTTCGGCTGTATATATGCACTCCGAGATGGCTACGGTACTTGGCATGGGGGCTTTTGCCGCGGGAAATATTTATACGGGGCAATTTATCAAAGCGATTATCGATTTAAGCAACCCGGGCGCCGAACTCGATTTCGGGCGCCCTTATACCGGACGGCCGACGCGTATGACGGGCTACTATAAGTATTCGCCGGGGAAAATCGACCAGGCGAAAGCGCCTTACGAATCGATGAAAGACAAACAGGATATGTGTTCGATCTATATCGCTTTATGCGATTGGACGGGCCCGTTCCGTGTAAATACGCAAAAGTCGAACTTCGTCGATCTGACGGACGAGAGCATTCTGGCTTACGGCGAATTGGATCTGGAAAGCTGTTCGAAGACGGTGAGCGAGTACACGAAATTTGAAATCGACATCAAATACCGGGATACCAGCCGCAAGCCTACTTACATTTTGATTGTGGCTTCGGCCAGCAAATACGGAGATTATTTTACGGGTAGCACCAGCAGTAAGATGTATCTCGATGAATTGGAACTCGATTTCGGGTATAATCCGAAATCATTTACGAATGAATAACAAACGATCGATGAAGAAATTAATTTTTACCTGTCTGTGCTTACTTTGTTTATACCCTTCGTTAGGGGCTAAAGGCACGAAATACGACAGGGGAATCGTGATGAAGACATTTATCCCCAAAGGGCAATGGATGGTGGGAGCAACCTTTTCTTATTCGGAACATGTCGACGACAATTTCGAGTTTCTGTCTGTCCTGAAGGATATGGATACGGAAGGGTATACCTTTAAGGTAACGCCGCTGGTGAGTTATTTTATCCGGGATAACATCAGTATCGGAGGACGTCTGGCTTATTCGCGCACTTATACCAAATTGGATAATTTGTCGCTCGAACTGGGGGATGATTTGAGTTTTTCCATAGAGGATTATCACGATACGGCCAATACGTACACGGCTTCCATTTTCCTCCGTACCTATTTGAACCTGGGAGACAGCAAACGTTTCGGGTTGTTCAACGAAGCCCGTGTTTCGTATGGGTATTCGAAAAGTAAAAGCAGCACGGGCAACGGCGCCGATCTGAGTGGGATGGTGCAATTAAAGCATAATTTGAATATCGGGGTGGCGCCGGGCATTACCTGTTTTGTGAACGATTATACCGCAGTGGAGGCTTCTATCAATGTGGCCGGATTAAACTTCAATTGGTACGATCAGACAAAAGATCAGGTGGAGAAAGGGAAAAGAACATCCAGTTCGGCTAATTTTAAAATCAATCTGTTATCGATCGATTTGGGGATCGTCTTTTATCTTTAACCGTTATGAATACGAAACAGTGGCTCTCCGCTTTATGTTTTTGCATCGGGTTACTCGGCACCGGTTGTATTGAAAACGATCTGCCCTATCCCACTATTGTCGGAGAAATACAGGAAATCGAAGTGGAAGGGATGGTGTCGGCCAAAATCGTGGATGCTACGGCGACTGTCAACGTCAAAGTGGCCGATACGATCGATTTGAAAGATATTCGGGTAAAAAAACTGGTCGTTACCGAAAAGATGAAAGTGTATCCGGACTCGCTGGCTTGTATCGATTTTGTGCATTTCCCCGATACAGGTTTCGTTTCGGCCGATAGTTTGCCCGCGACGGCCAATACCCGGATTGATTTCCGCAATCCGGTGAAATTCCGGTTGAGCTTATACCAAGATTATACTTGGACAGTGAATGTCACGCATGAGATCAACCGGATCATCTCGGTTAAGAATCAGGTGGGACAGGCTTTTGTGGATGAATACACGAAGAACGTTGTGATTTATGTGGATTCGGTTGCGCAACCCTCGCTGCGGAATATCGAAATCCTCTCTTTGCAATTGGGTAGTTCCATCGCCGTAACGGAACCCGATCCGACTTTGATAACTGATTTCTCGCGTCCGCGTATTTTCCGGGTAACGCTCTTCGGAGAAACGGAAGAATGGACGGTGAGTGTACAATATCCGCCGGCAGATATGCAGACGACCGAATTGTCGGCTTGGGCAAAACGGGCTTATATTAAAGGAAAGACTTCAACCGGAGTCGTATCGATCGATTACCGGGAAGCAGGTGCAACGGTCTGGGAGTCGATGCTATCGAACGAACTCACGGTGGAAGGAGAGGATTTTCTGGCGATGTTGACGCATCTGCGTTCCTCGACAGATTACGAATATCAACTGACGATAGACGGGAAGACGCAGCCCATTGAAACGTTCCGGACGGATTCGGCACAGCAATTTCCGAATTTTTCGTTTGATAGCTGGCATCAGGAAGGGAAAGTATGGTATCCGAATCCGGATATGAGCGCTGAAAATTATTTCTGGGATTCCGGGAATAAGGGAACCAGTATCGCGGGGGGAAAGAACCCGACATCGGAAGAGAAAAAGGATGTGATTAAAGGGAGCGCTATCCGAATGGCCTCGGAATATGTCGTGGTGAAATTCGCGGCAGGAAATATTTATACCGGCAGTTTTGTGGATATTATCGGAACGAGGGGGGCTATGATCGATTTCGGACGTCCGTATACGGCGCGCCCTTCCGGCTTGAAGGGGTATTATAAATATACATCCGGAGTGATCGATAATACGAACGATACGTATGCAGGCATGATGGGCCAGAAAGATTCCTGTCATATCTATATGGCTTTATTCGACTGGACAGGGCCTTTCCGGGTAAACACGGTGGAAGGAACGTTTATCGATCTTTCCTGGGAGAATGAATCGATGATTGCTTTCGGCGAATTGAAAAGCGACCAATCCATCAGCGATTACCAGCCGTTCCGCATACAACTGACTTACCGGGATTATTTCACCAAGCCTAAATATGTAGTAATGGTGGCATCGGCCAGCAAATACGGCGACTTCTTTACGGGAAGTACCGGTAGTATCTTGCTGCTCGACGAATGCGAATTGATATTTGAATAGGAGGAAGAAAAACATTTTCTATCCTGACAACAGAAAGAAAAAAGAAATGATGCACAGTTGTTTTCATAGTCCAGCTTATAAGTTGAGAAGAGGTTGCCGTTGGACGGTCCTGGCTCTCTTTT
This sequence comes from Tannerellaceae bacterium, assembly GCA_048403675.1. GTDB lineage: Bacteria > Bacteroidota > Bacteroidia > Bacteroidales > Tannerellaceae > Parabacteroides. Next base: position 9,817 of record DBFJSK010000130.1, read on the forward strand.
TAATGTCCAGTTTTTTTCTACAAGCCACAGATGTTACTACGGCGGATGCGCTTCAGAATGCCGTAAAGCAAGCTGACAGCTATATCCGGTTAATGGCTTCTATCGAACTGGGGGATGACAAGACATTAACTGTTTCGAGCGGCACGATTGTGTTGGATTTGAACGGAAAGACATTATCGGCAACCCGTACCAGTGACGGAGCAGCCAAATGTATCGAGGTAGACGGGGGGAACCTTACCATTCGAGGAGGAGGTACCATTACGGCTACGGCAAAAGGAACGTATACAAGTTGGTTTCAGAAATATGGGTATGATGCATGCGGGGTAGCGATTTCAAGCGGTACCGTAGCGATTCATGAACTGAATGTATCTGTATCCCCTAGTGAAGGAAAGAAAGCCAACGGCACCGGATACCCGCTCGATCCTAATAACGGCAAGAAACTATCCGATATGGTACCGAACGGTTGTGTGCTGATGCAAAATGGTGTGCCTTATACGAATATGGGTGCGGAAGATATAAAAGGCACTTCCGCTTCGGTTGAATTAGTCACTTATACGGCCAAATTTTACGATACAACGGGTGAGGACCAGCTAGGAAATTCCTTTACTTACAATTTGGAAAATCCGACCGGGAATGTTCCTTCAATTTCTAAAACCGGATATACGTTAAAAAACTGGACGTACGAAGGCACCGCTGTCAATACGTCGGCTTTACCCACACCCGCAGCGACCAGCCTTACAGCAGATGTTATCCTACGTGCTGCATGGGAGGCCATCGACTATACCCTCACGTTCGAACTCAATGGAGGAAACTTTTCTTCCACCCCTCCCAGCACCTATACCATCGAATCGCCGGCCATTACTTTGCCCATACCCACCTATTCCGGGCAACGATTCCTGGGATGGTTCACTAACAGCAGCTTTACCGGTTCGCCGGAAACTACGCTTCCTACCGGCAGTTACGGAAATAAAACCTATTACGCTAAATGGAGTAAAATTTATACGATCACTTACGAGGTGAACGGAGGTACATTACCTACAGATGCTCCCACCACCTATACCAGTGAAGAAATAGTTACTCTTCCCCTGCCGGTGAAAGCGAAAAACGAATTCCGTGGCTGGTTCGAATCCGCATTGTTCAAAGGTGAACCCATTACCCAGATCCCGCTCCGATCGGCAGGCAACAAAACATATTATGCCAGATGGCTCACCTCCTTTACCATCCTCTGCCACTGGAACGACGGCGTAACGGCCGATAAAACCATCACGTACTCGGAAGAAACGGAAACTTTTACCCTTCCGACCGACGTTACACGGCGCGGTTACGAACTCGACGGATGGTACGCCAACGCCGCCCTGACCGGCAATAAAATAGTTTCGATTCCGACCGGCAGTCAGGGAGATAAAGAATTTTATGCCAAATGGAACATTATCCACTACTCTTTGAATTATCATGCTAACGGAGGTGAAGTGTCGTCTAGCGCACCGAAAACCTATACAGTAACAGAAACCGTGAATTTACCCCTTGCTACCCGCGAGCACTACACCTTTGCAGGGTGGTACAAAGATGAGGCTTGTCAACAACCTTACGGCGAATCGATTCCGACCGGAACGACCGGCGACAAGGCTTTATATGCCAAATGGAAACCGGTAGAATACACCCTGACACTCGATATGCAGGGAGGCGAAAAACTTCCCACCATTCCCTATTCAATGGAAACCGATCATCTGGAACTACCCGTCAATGGGATAAAAAGAGGCTATACCTTCGCCGGCTGGTATAAAGACGCAGCCACGACGCAGCCATTCGGAACACATATCGAAAAAGGCACCTCGGGCAATTTCACCTTGTATGCCAAATGGACGCCCACCCGCTATACGATTACCTACGACTGCTATTACGGCACCAATCCCAGCGACGCCCCTGCCAGTTATACCATCGAAGAAACAGTCGTGCTCCCCTTCCCGCATCGCGCCAATTTCAGTTTTATCGGCTGGTATGCCAACGACGAACTGACGGGAGAAATCCAAACCTCCATTCCGGAAGGGAATGTCGGCAACCGCACCTTTTACGCTCGCTGGGCCGAAGGGAACCTGCTGAATTTCTCCCAACCCGAATCCGGTAAGATAAGCGTAAAGAGCGGCACCCAGGAAATGAAATCCGGCACCCGGATCGGCGCCGGCACCTCGCTGAGCGTGGAAGCCGTGCCGACCGACACCCATTATAAACTGAGTAAACTGGTTATCAACGGAGAAGTCTACACCAGCAGCCCGCAGACCGTGACGATGCCGGCCGACGGTGGCTTGACCATCTCCGCCCTATTCTCCGATCCCCGGCCTACCGCCCGCATCCCGGAAATCATCACCTTCCCGGAAAACACCCTTTACATTCCCAGCGGCGACCAGGTCAGCGTCACCCTGAAAAAAAGCGACGAAGAAACCGAACTGTTCTACAGCCTCGACGGCAATACGCCCCAGCGCTACACCGGGCCGTTCCACGTCAGCAGCCAGACAACCACCGAGAAAACCGTACAAGTTACCGCCTACGCCCGCAAAGAGGGCCATAAAGACGGCGTAGCCACCCGCGACATCACGTTCCGAAGCAGCCGCATCACCATCACGTTCGAATTGCCGAAAGGCATCACGGCCATCGATCCGGACGGGGGCGACGTCATCTCGGCCGTAGCTACCGGGGGTACCTTCCGGTTCAAGCTCAAAATCGATGCCGATTACTTTCCCACCCTCGACAGCGTAGAGGTGACCGCCAACGGTGTACGCGTACGTCCCGACATCTATGACATCTATACTTTGGCGGATCAAGCTTACAACGTCGTGGTCAATGTAAAAGGAATAACCGGGCAGACCTACACGATCGCCCTGGAACAAACCCCGAACGGTGAGATCTATTTCACCGACGAAGAAACGCTCGATTCCTGGGAAGCCCATTACGGCGACCAGCTCTCGATCAGCGCCAAGGCCCGTCCTCCCTACAAATTCCTGCAATGGGAAGACGGCAGTCAAACCAACCCCCGTCTGCTCACCGTGGAGAAAAGCCAGACGATTAAAGCCTACTTCACATCCGAACAAAGCACCTTCCTGGTCGTTTTGCCCGAGATAGAAGGGGCCACTGTCAAGCCTCTCACCGGCTACAGCACAGGAGTACTTCCCGGCGGCAAATTCAAATGCTATCTGAAAATCGACGATGCCTATAGCGAATCGACACCTGTACTGAAAGTCGACGATAAAGTGCTGGAGCCCGTTCAACAAGTATATAGCATCTACGACATCCAGCACAATATCCGCATCTCCGTGGAAGGAATCCGGAAAAACGAGATCCCGGTCACCCTGAAAAGCGACCTTATGCAGGCTATCGACCTATCGACCGGAAAGCAAGTGAACGGCCAAAAAGTACAACCCGGCACCCTCTTGTCGCTATATGCTGAGGCCCCCCAAGAAAAAATATTTTCCAAATGGAATGACGGCAAAGCCGACAACCCCCGGTTACTACCCGTTGAAGACGCCCTCGCGCTGGTACCCCTGTTCGACGCAAAAGGAGAAAAAGAAATAGCCCAACTTACCTGGACTATCCTTCCGGGAGTCGGATTAAGCCCTGTCAATGCCAATATCGACGCCCTGCCGACCGGTGAAAACATCCGGATCAAACTGATCCTGCTCCCTGCCTACAGCCAGAGCCGGGATCAGGTAAAACTCACTGCCAACGGAGAAATAAAAGAGCCGGAACTCTCTGTACGTTCCGCTACCCAAACGGAAACCCTCTATTATAGTTTCCCCCTGCAGGCCGGCAAAACCACCCTTTCCGTATCCGGATTGAAACGCAACCG
>DBFJSK010000131.1:0-4198 GCA_048403675.1 Tannerellaceae bacterium
TCTATTCAATCTTTAAGTTGCCTATTGGTATGCCAAACAATCCCAATTACCGAAACAAAAAGTAAGGCCGAATTTTATAAAGCACTCCGGCCCCACTCCGATGCTAGCGAAAGCCGGTCATGCTAACGGGAGACGGCCGATTTTTATTTCGATTCGTAATTATACTCGAAAGTATATTTATAAGTAGCCGAAACGATCCCCGCATCGCTATGCGCCAGTTCGGAAATACTCATACTCATCAGATAATCATCGAACGTCGTAGTATATTGGAAAGAATATTCCGCCTCCGGCGAAGAAGCATCGGGAATGGTATAGACCACCGCTTTTTCCGGCATCTCCCGGTTCATACTACCCATCATCAGATTCAGCGGCGAAAAAACATCGAAGCCGGTCGGGCTAAACGTATCGATTACCCGGAACGGCAAATTCTCCGGGCGCTTCCGACCCCCGTACGTATATTCTATCACTTTTTTGTCTTTCGTAAACGAAGCGGCATTCCCGTTCTCCCAGTTAAACACTTCATCCTTCGAATAAGTTTTTCGTTCATAGGTCAGCCCGTCCGGATTGGGCCATTGAACTACCCAATCGGCCCAAGTTAGATTCGAACCGGTGTAATGATAGGCATAACTATCGCTTACGTACTCTACATTGGAATTATACGCATTCCGTTTGGAAACTTTTTTCGCGGTAATCGCACTGCCGCTCAGCGTATATTCCACTTTTCCGGACTGTTGGGTGTCGCTCACGGTGAGCGTACTGCCTACATAGATAAATTGCTGCTTACCGCCATCGGAAGTACGGATATTCGTAATTTTGCCGTCGTTCTGATAAGTAATTTCGGTGGCGAAAAGCGTCTCCCCCGTCTCCTCAAGCGTACATGTTACTTTCGTCAATTTATTCAGCGGCTTTACATAAGGTTTGTCGTCGCTTCCGCAAGAAGTGAAACCGCAAACCACGGCTAAAGCCCATACCCAATATTTTTTCATTTTCTTTTCTATTTAAAAATTCCGACGTCACAAAAGTAAGATATTTCAAAGAATAACGGCAGAAGTAACTAAATTTAAGCATTCATGCTTGAATAAATACGATGAAAACACTAGCTTTGCCACAGAAATACGCCACGTAAACACCTATACTAAAATAGTTTACAATAAGTGATAACGTAATAAACACAATATCTAATTTTTAATAACATGAAAATGAAACACCTGGCCGCCGCCACCCTCGCCCTTCTGCTGGGAGCGGCATGCAGTGAAAAAAAACAAGACTATCCCTTCCGCAACCCCGACCTCCCCCTCGACCAACGCATCGACGACCTGCTGGGGCGTCTCACACCGGAAGAAAAAGTAGGTCAGATGATGAATCAAACGCCCGCCGTCGAACGCTTGGGCATCCCTCCATACGACTGGTGGAACGAAGCGTTGCACGGGGTAGCCCGGGCCGGCCGCGCCACCGTTTTCCCGCAAGCCATCGCCCTGGCGGCTACCTTTGATGAAGAAGATGTATATCAAACCTTTACAGCTATCAGCGACGAAGCGAGGGCCAAATACCACCACTACCAGCAGGCCAAGGAATACGACCGGTACAAAGGCCTTACGTTCTGGACGCCCAATATCAACATCTTCCGCGATCCGCGTTGGGGCCGTGGCATGGAAACCTACGGGGAAGACCCTTACCTGACGGCCCGTATGGGAGTAGCCGTGGTAAAAGGGTTGCAGGGAAACGATCCGCATTACTTCAAAACACACGCCTGCGCCAAACATTATGCCGTACACAGCGGCCCGGAATGGAACCGGCATGAGTTCGATGTAACAGCTACCGTACGCGATCTGCAAACCACTTACCTGCCCGCTTTCGAGGCCTTGGTGAAAGAAGGGAATATACAAGAAGTCATGTGCGCCTACAACCGGTACGAAGGCAAGCCCTGCTGCACCAGCGATAAATTACTGATCGACATCCTGCGCAACGGCTGGGGATACGAAAACATTATCCTTTCCGATTGCGGAGCCATCGACGATTTCTGGCAGAAAGATAAAAACACCCCCCGGCATGAAACACATCCGGATGCCGAATCGGCCGCTGCCGACGCGGTGCTGAACGGCACCGACCTGGAATGCGGCGGCAGTTACCGTTCGCTCGTCAAAGCACTGGCCGACGGCAAGCTTTCAACATCCGATCTGGACGTATCGCTGCGCCGGCTGCTGAAAGGGCGTTTCGAACTGGGTATGTTCGATCCTGACGAACGGGTGCCGTATGCAAAAATCCCTTATAGCGTAGTCGAATCGCCCGAACACGTGGCCCAAGCGCTCGATATGGCACGCAAAAGTATGGTGCTGTTGAAAAATAAAGCAGGGATTCTGCCGCTTGACAAATCCCTGCGGAAGGTAGCGGTGGTCGGCCCCAATGCAGCCGATTCCACGATGCTGTGGGCCAATTATAACGGCTTTCCCTCGCATACGGTGACGATTCTGGAAGGCATTCGGAGCAAGTTGCCGGGCGCGGAGGTAATTTACGAACTCGGATGCAACCATACGGCCGACTTCGTGATGCACGATTTGGGCGACCGGATTACTTCTTCGAAAGGCCAAGGTTTCGCCTCCGAATTTTTCAACAATACGGAATTCGAAGGAGAACCCGTCTACCAGGGCGTAGCCCGGGAATTGCATTATACCACAGGAGGCAATACCCAATTTGCCCCGCAGGTGAACCTGACGAATTTTACGGCTCGCTTCACCGGAGAATTCGAATCGCCGATCGACGGGGAAATCGAATTCAAACTTTCCGGCAACGATGCGTTCCGGCTTTTTATCGGCGAAGAAAAAGTAGCGGAAGTATGGGAAAACGAATACGGAGCGGAAAAAACCTATTTGCTGCAAGCTGAAAAAGGGAAAAAATACCCGGTAAAAATCGAATATATGCAACGTACCGGCAGCGCAGACTTGAATTTCTCGGCCGGAATACGCACCCCGGTCGATTACCAGGCTACCGCCGACCGGGTAAAGGACGCCGACGTGATTATCTTCGTAGGAGGCATTTCCCCCCGTTTGGAGGGAGAAGAGATGCCGGTAGATGCGCCGGGATTCCGCAAAGGCGATCGCACGGATATTGAAATACCGGCCGTACAACGCCGGATGGCCCAAGCCTTGAAGGCTACCGGCAAACCGTTGGTTTATGTAGTTTGTACGGGAAGCGCCCTAGCCTTAACCTGGGAAGAAGCAAATGCCGACGCGATCCTGAACGCCTGGTATGGCGGCCAGGAAGCAGGGACAGCCGTAGCCGATATTTTATTCGGCGATTACAATCCCGCCGGCCGATTGCCGGTGACCTTCTACCGTTCGGCCGACCAGTTGCCCGACTTTGAAGATTACAGCATGCAGGGACGTACCTACCGGTATATGAAACAACAGCCTTTGTACCCCTTCGGCTACGGATTGAGTTATACCACGTTCCAGTACGCCAACGGCCAATTGGCCGTGGAAAATACGGCGGCAAAAACGGCGAATGCAACCGGTAAACCGGCCCATACCGCCGATAAAACGACGGATACAGCACATGCAGTGGACAAAGTCACACTTCCCCAGATAAAGAAGATCGCCGCCTCCCGTCTGCGGGACGGACAGTCTTTACGCTTCACCTTCGAATTGACCAATACCGGCCAGCGGGCAGGTGAGGAAGTAGCCCAAGTCTATGTGCATAACCCGAACGATCCCGACGGGCCGCTGAAATCGTTGCAAGGTTTCCGCCGACTGCATTTACCGGCCGGCGCCACCGAGCAAGTTAGCATCTCGTTGCCGGCTTCGGCTTTCCAGTCGTTCAACGATCGTACGCAAGCGTTCGAAATCCGGCCGGGCAAGTATACCGTTCTGTACGGAAGTTCATCGGCCGACAAGGACTTAAAAAGCGTCTCCTTCACCCTTGAATAAGCTGAAAGCGGCACATTTCCGGTCAAGCCACCACACGGAGCCAAGCTAACCGGATAACAGCAAATCCACCGACAGGCATACAAAACAAGCCTGTCGGTGGATTTTTTTTGCGCTGATTGAGCGCAGGATTCCTTCCGGCCCCCATTTACTTTTTACCAAAAAATTCTTTATTTCTCTTTCCTTTTGTTTTATCCCCCGCTTTTTCGCCGCCCCTTCGATACCCTTTCATTTCTTTTAACAACACAACATCCAGTTCACCCTTTATCGATTGACGA
>DBFJSK010000132.1:0-9185 GCA_048403675.1 Tannerellaceae bacterium
CAAACAATATGTAGAAGACATAGAATTCTATTGCGAAGACGCCGGCCGCACCGACAACGAATACCTGGCCCGCGTCGTGGAAGCCGTTATCAAAGCCGGCGCCACCGTGGTGAACATCCCCGATACCACCGGCTACTGCCTGCCCGATGAATACGGCGCGAAAATCAAGTACCTGATGGAACACGTCGACGGTGTACACAACGCCATCCTCTCCACCCACTGCCACAACGACCTGGGCATGGCCACCGCCAATACCGTACAAGGCGTTTTGAACGGCGCCCGCCAGGTGGAAGTCACCATCAACGGCATCGGCGAACGGGCCGGCAATACATCCCTTGAAGAGATCGCCATGATCTTCAAAAGCCATAAGGAACGGCAAATCACTACCAACATCAACACCACCAAGATATACGGCATCAGCCGCATGGTATCGAGCTTGATGAATATGCCGGTACAGCCCAACAAAGCCATCGTGGGCCGCAACGCCTTCGCTCATTCCTCGGGTATCCACCAGGACGGCGTTTTGAAAAACCGCGAGAGCTACGAAATCATCGATCCCAAAGACGTGGGCATCGACGACAACGCGATCGTCCTGACGGCTCGCAGCGGACGCGCCGCGCTGAAACACCGCCTGCATATCTTGGGCGTCGAACTCGAACAGGAAAAACTCGACAAAGTATATGAAGAATTCCTCAAACTGGCCGACCGTAAAAAAGATATTAACGACGACGACGTGCTGATGCTGGTCGGCAAAGACCGGACGGCCACCCACCGCATCAAACTGGAATATTTGCAAGTTACCAGCGGCGTAGGGGTACAATCCGTAGCCAGCATTTGTTTGAATATGTCGGGCGTCAAACGCTACGAAGCCGCCGCCGGCAACGGCCCGGTAGACGCCGGCATCAAGGCCGTGAAGAAAGCCATCAGCAACAGCGACATGACCATTCAGGAATTTCTGATCCAGGCCATCAACAAGGGCAGCGACGACACCGGAAAAGTCCATATGCAGGTAGAATACAACGGCGCCACCTATTACGGCTTCTCGGCCAATACGGACATTATCGCCGCTTCGGTGGAAGCTTTTGTGGATGCCATCAATAAGTTTATCGTGGAATAACCCTCTCCCGTACGGAAAGCGCTTGAAAAAGGACGGTAAACGGCCGGATACGCTTCGAAACCGAACCGGCTTTTAGCCCTTTTCAGGATCTTACGTACATTTTTTAGTCAGAAAAGTTAATACGAACATACAATGAGCAAAACATTATTCGAAAAAATCTGGGACAAACATGTCGTCGACACCTTGCCCGACGGAACGATCCAGTTATATATCGACCGGCTTTACTGCCATGAAGTAACCAGTCCGCAAGCCTTCGCCGGACTTCGCGAGCGCGGTTTGAAACCTTTCCGTCCGGCACAGATCACCTGCATGCCCGATCATAATATTCCTACCCTGCATCAGGATCAGCCCATCGAAGACCCGGTTTCCAAAAAACAGGTCGATACCCTGGAAAAAAACGCCAAGGATTTCGGACTGACTTACTACGGGCTGCAACATCCTAAAAACGGTATTATCCACGTCGTAGGCCCCGAAACCGGACTTACCCAGCCGGGTATGACCATCGTATGCGGCGACTCGCACACCTCCACCCACGGAGCGATGGGCGCCATCGCTTTCGGAATCGGCACCAGCGAAGTCGAAATGACCCTGGCTACGCAGTGCATTATGCAACGCAAGCCGAAGACGATGCGCATCACGATTGACGGACAGTTGAAACCCGGCGTAACCGCCAAAGATATTGCGCTGTATATTATCAGCCGCATGACGACCGGAGGGGCTACCGGCTACTTTGTGGAATATGCCGGCGAAGCCATTCGCAACACCACGATGGAAGAGCGTTTGACCATCTGTAACCTCTCCATCGAAATGGGCGCCCGGGGCGGCATGATTGCGCCCGACGACGTAACGTTCGCTTATTTGAAAGACCGCGAATTTGCACCCCGCGCCGAAGCCTGGGAAAAACAACTCGCTGCCTGGCGCGAATTATACAGTGATCCCGACGCCCACTTCGACAAAGAAATCGTTTTCCATGCCGAAGATATCGAACCGATGATTACCTACGGCACCAATCCCGGCATGGGCATGGGCATTCGCCAGTCGATCCCTGCCCTGGAGAGCGTAGACGAAGCCAGCCGCATCTCGTACCGGAAATCCCTCGACTATATGGGTTTTACAGCCGGCCGACCGGTCATGGGCCAACCCGTCGATTATGTATTCCTGGGCAGTTGCACCAACGGCCGGATTGAAGATTTCCGCGCCTTCGCTTCGCTGGTAAAAGGAAAGAAAAAAGCCGACGGCGTGACCGTATGGCTGGTGCCGGGCAGTTGGCAGGTAGAACGGCAGATCCGGGCCGAGGGTATCGACCACATCCTGTCGGAGGCCGGTTTCGAACTGCGTCAACCGGGATGTTCGGCTTGTCTGGCCATGAACGAAGACAAAGTGCCGGCCGGAAAATACGCCGTTTCGACCTCCAACCGTAATTTCGAAGGACGCCAAGGCCCCGGAGCCCGTACGATTTTGGCCGGCCCGCTGGTGGCCGCCGCGGCTGCCGTAACCGGCCGGATCACCGATCCGCGCGACCTGTTGGCCTGAGCGTCTTCCCCGTTTTTTCCGAACTATAAATCGATTTAAAAGCAAACAGTGATGAAAGAAAAAATACATACCCTCACATCTACCTGCGTCCCGCTGCCGCTGGAGAATGTGGATACCGACCAGATTATTCCGGCCCGTTTCCTGAAAGCCACTACCCGCGAGGGATTCGGCGATAACCTTTTCCGCGATTGGCGTTACGACAAAAACGGACGTCCCAATCCCGATTTCGTGTTGAACCAAACTACCTATAAGGGCCAGATCCTGGTGGCTGGCAAAAACTTCGGCAGCGGTTCGAGCCGCGAACATGCCGCCTGGGCCGTAGCCGGCTATGGTTTCCGGGTGGTGGTGAGCAGCTTTTTCGCCGATATTTTCAAAAACAACTCCATGAACAATGGGCTGCTTCCGGTGGTTGTTTCACCAGCGTTCCTGGCCGGCATTTTCGCCAGCGTCGAAGCCGATCCGGCTGCCACGCTGACGGTGGATTTGCCGAATCAGACCATCACCAACAACGCCACGGGCGAAACCGAATCGTTCGAAATCAACGCCTATAAAAAGGACTGTTTGATGAACGGTCTCGATGATATTGACTACCTGCTGGCCAACCAATCGAAAATCGAAGCGTACGAAGCTTCAGTAAAAAATTAATCTGTGGGGGCCTCTCCCCCGCCCGCTCCTATCCGGAAGCGAGGTTAACGAACGACCAAGAGTATTAAGCGTATGATAGAAATAATGGATACAACCCTGCGCGACGGCGAACAGACCTCGGGCGTCTCTTTCTCGGCACACGAGAAACTGGGCATCGCCCAGGTACTGCTCGGCGAGCTGGGCGTCAACCGGGTGGAAATAGCCTCGGCCCGCGTGTCGGAGGGCGAGTTCGAAGCGGTCTGCCGCGTCGCCCGCTGGGCCGAACGTACCGGCAAGCTCGACCGGCTGGAAGTGCTCGGTTTCGTTGACGGGCGCTCTTCGCTCGACTGGATCGAATCGGCCGGCTGCCGGGTAGACAATCTGCTTTGCAAAGGCTCGTACAAACACGTCACCGAACAATTGCGCAAAACCCCCGAACAGCACATCGCCGATATATCGGCCGTGGTGGAAGAAGCGGCGGCGCGAGGCATTGCCGTGAACCTGTATTTGGAAGATTGGTCGAACGGCATCAAAAACTCTCCCGAGTATGTCTTCCAACTGGTCGATGCGCTTCAATCGTTGCCCGTCGCCCGGTTTATGTTGCCCGATACGCTGGGCGTGCTCAATCCGGGCAATACGTATGAATTTTGCCGGTTGATGGTAGACCGTTATCCCGGCTTGAAATTTGATTTTCATGCGCACAACGATTACGATCTGGCGGTAGCCAACGTTTATTCCGCCATCCGGGCCGGCATCAAAGGCATTCATACTACCGTGAATGGGTTGGGCGAGCGCGCCGGCAATGCGCCCCTGAGCAGTGTCCTGGCCGTAATCAAAGACCAGCTTCAGGAGGAAACGACGCTCAGGGAAGAAAAAATCAACCGGGCCAGCCGCCTGGTGGAAACTTATTCGGGCATCCATATCCCGCCCAACAAGCCGATCGTCGGGGAACACGTCTTTACGCAATGCGCCGGGGTGCATGCCGACGGCGACAGCAAAAATAATCTCTATTGCAACGATTTGTTGCCCGAACGGTTCGGACGTGTCCGGGAATATGCGCTGGGAAAAACTTCCGGCAAGGCGAATATCCGCAAGAACCTGGAGGCCCTCGGCATCGATATGGACGAAGGCTCGATGCGCAAAATTACCGAACGGATCATCGAATTGGGCGATAAAAAGGAAATGGTTACGCCCGAAGACCTGCCCTACATCATTAGCGATGTATTGCATCACGACACGCTGGAGGATCAGAAGATTCGGATATTGAATTATTCCCTATCTTTAGCCCAAGGTTTGAAACCGGTAGCTACCCTCAAGATCGAGATCGATGGGGAAGCTTACCAGGAATCCGCTTCGGGCGACGGGCAATACGACGCTTTTGTAAAGGCGTTGAGGAAAATCTACAACGACCTGGGGCGCCCTTTCCCGATGCTGACGAATTATTCCGTCTCCATCCCGCCGGGAGGGCGTACGGACGCTTTTGTGCAGACGGTCATCAGTTGGAATTACGCCGGCGTGGACTTCAAAACCCGCGGGCTGGATGCCGACCAGACAGAAGCAGCCATCAAGGCAACCTTGAAAATGCTGAACAAGATCGAGCAATAATGCTCTTTCCAATTTAAAGAATAGGAGGTATTAGTGATGAAAAGATTGACCATTGCGTTGGTAGCGCACGATAACCGGAAAGCCGACATGGTAGAATGGGCGGTTCACAACGCCGAATTTCTTTCGAAACATCATCTGGTGTGTACCGGAACCACCGGCGGCCAAGTAAAAAAAGCTTTGGAAGAAAAAGGAGTAGAGGTGAATATGACGCGCATGCATTCCGGTCCTCTGGGGGGCGATGCCGAAATCGCCGCCATGGTGGTGCGCAAAGAAATCGACCTGGCCGTGTTCCTGATCGACGATCTGAACCCGCAGCCTCACGAGGCCGATATACAGATGTTGCTCCGGCAGTGCCGGGTGCACAACGTGCCCATCGCTTGCAACCGGTATAGCGCCGATCTGATGATTACCAGCACCTTGTGGGACGATGATTCGTACAATCCCACCGAACCCAAATACGAATATTTCAAACGCGAATAATAAACGAATAAACTGTATGAAACTGACTATTGCAGTACTTCCCGGAGACGGTATCGGCCCCGAGATAGTAGCACAAGGCATGAAGACTGTGAAAGCCGTCTGCCAGAAGTACGGCCACGAGCTGAGTTACGAACAAGCGCTGGTAGGCGCCTCGGCAATCGATGCGGTAGGCAATCCGTATCCCGACGAAACGCACCAGTTGTGTATGAAAAGCGACGCGGTTTTCTTCGGGGCTATCGGTTCTCCGAAATACGATAACAATCCGTCGGCCAACGTACGTCCCGAACAGGGCTTGCTGGCCATGCGTAAAAAGCTGGGGCTTTTTGCCAATATCCGCCCGGTTACGACTTTCCCGCAATTGATCCATAAGTCGCCGCTGAGGGCCGATTTGGTAGATGGGGCCGATTTCATGTGTATCCGCGAACTTACGGGGGGGCTTTATTTCGGCCGTCCGCAAGGTCGTAGCGAAGACGGCAACATGGCGTATGATACCTGTGTGTATTCCCGCGAAGAAATCGAACGGATCGTGCGGCTGGCTTTCCGGTATGCAGAAAAGCGCCGCAAAAAGGTGAGTGTGGTGGATAAGGCTAATATCCTGGCTACTTCCCGGTTGTGGCGTCAGATAGCGCAGGAAATTGCCCAGGAATTTCCCGATGTGGAAACCGAATATATGTTTGTGGATAATGCCGCCATGCGCCTGGTGCAGTGGCCGAAGAGTTTCGATGTGCTGGTAACCGAAAATATGTTCGGGGATATTCTGACCGACGAGGCTTCTGTGATTACCGGTTCGCTGGGCATGTTGCCTTCGGCTTCGATCGGATTGCATACGTCGGTATTCGAACCCATCCACGGGTCGTATCCGCAGGCTGCGGGTAAGAATATCGCTAATCCGCTGGCTACTATTTTGAGCGCGGCGCTGATGTTCGAATATGCCTTTAATCTGATGGAGGAAGGCAAAGCCATCCGCCGGGCGGTAGCCGCTTCGATGGAAGCCGGCGTGGTAACGGAAGATATTTCGCAGGGCGGAAAAGCTTATTCCACCACCGAAGTAGGGGATTGGGTGGCCGAGTATATCCTGAAAAATTAGAAAAAGATAGCGCGGACGGGGTTGCCTGTTCCTTTCGAGCCGGCTCGGTTATACCGACTCGGCCCGACCGTAAAAAAGGGCCTGAAGAAGTTTTTGTATTTGCTTCTTCGGGCCCTTTTCTTTTTCGGAAGGTGGGGGAGATTGGGAGTGTTTTTGCAGCGGGAAACCCCGGAAGTCCCGGGAGGCCGCGGGGTTAGCGCGTCATTTTCATCAATTCGTCGATGACTTCTTTATCGTAGCCCATTTGGAGGGCTTTTTCGAAGTCCATCGAAGCCGATTCTTTTTCGTATTGTGCCAATTTAACCTTGCCTCGCAATACATAGAGCGCCGCGGTAGGTTTGCTTTCCAGGAAGACACGGTTCAGGTCGGCCATTGCGCGGGCGTTTTTCCCCATCATAAAATATACGTCGGCTCGTCCTTCGTACAGGATCATATTATGAGGCAATTCGCTGATGAGGTAATTGAAGATGCGTTCGCTTTCATCGTAGTTGCCGCGCATTTTTTCCAGGATGGCGTGTCCAAGGCGTCCGCGTACCGACTTTTCATTGCCTTTCAATATCTTATCGAAGTCTTCTTCGGCCAGGATGAAATTCTTATCTTGCAAATAGAGCAATCCTCTGCAATATAAAGCTTCCGGGTGCTCGGGCTGCAGGATGAGCAGGGCATTGTAATCGTTGAGCGCTTTTTCTCTTTCTCCCAGTTCGCTGTAAAGGGAGGCCCGGTTTTCCAGAATGGCTGTATTCTGGGGTTGACGGCTGAGGGCGGCTGTATAGGAGATCAACGCTTCCTCGCGTTTTCCCTGGCGCCGCTGAATGGTGCCCAGGTTCATCAATAAGGCATAATTGGAGGGATTACCCGGTTCAAGGCGCATGGCGGCGCGCAGACTTTCCTCGGCTGCGGGCAGATCGTTCTTTTCGAGGTAATCGTAACTTTTTTCGGTGAGTTCTACATAGGTCTGTCCCCAGGCAGTGGCTGTGGCCAGAAAGGCTATCGAGAGGAAGAGTACGAATTTCATTTTGTTCTGATTCATTTGTTATTTGGTTTGCCGGTTTGTTGATTTTTCAATTTGTCGATTCTCCGATTCATCGGCGAGACGGTACACACGCAGAGCGTAACGGCAAGTTTCCGAGAGGCTGCTTCACTTTCGGGTATTTGAAGGGAAAGCAACGAAAAAGCCGTGGGTAGAAGCAAGTTCTTCCCCGGGCGGAAACGATAACATTCCTGTTTTCGCTTGGCGTAGATAAAGGCTACATAAACTCAAGGCCGGGAGAAATTTATTTAATCCGGCTCAGGCGCAGCCCCTCTTCATGTTATGTGGGACAAAGCTAAACAATAATTTATTCATTTCAGCCGAATAAAAAAACTTTATACCTTTGCTACATTTTGTAATAAATTCCTTTTTCTATTTGTTATATAAAAAAGAATCCAGTTAAAACAAAAAACGTATGATTTTAGCAGAAGTTATCAAAACCGGCGCCGATCTGAATGCTGCGCTGCAAGGTCTCATCACCCAGGCCTCGCATCTGGGGTTGGCTATTTTGAAAGCCTTGATTATTTTCATTGTGGGGCGCTTTATCATTTGCCTGATTAATAAGCTTGTTCATAAAATGTTGGACAAGCGCGAGATCGATCCGTCGGTACGTACTTTTACCGGTAGTCTGGTGAATGTAGTGTTGACTATTTTGTTGATTATTTCCGTGGTCGGCGCGTTAGGCGTACAGACTACCTCGTTTGCCGCCCTCTTGGCTTCCGCCGGTGTGGCTATCGGTATGGCGCTCAGCGGCAACCTTTCCAATTTTGCGGGAGGGTTGATTATCTTGCTTCTCAAACCGTATAAGGTGGGCGATTACATCGAGTCGCAAGGTGTGAGCGGCTCCGTAAAAGAAATCCAGATTTTTCATACGGTGCTCAATACGCCGGATAATAAGGTGATTTATATCCCGAACGGGTCGTTGAGCAGCGGCGTGGTCACCAATTACAGTTACCAGGTGACGCGCCGGTTAGAGTGGACATTCGGCGTCGATTACGGAACCGATTATGAAAAGGTGCGACAGACCTTGGAGGACGTGCTGGGCAAAGATACGCGTATTCTGCCCGATCCGGCGCCCCTTATCGCTCTGAATCAACTGGCCGACAGCAGCGTTAATTTCGTGGTGCGTGTATGGGTGAAGAGCGGCGATTATTGGGATGTTTTCTTCGACATCAATCGCAATGTGTATGAAACCTTTAATGCGCAGGGTATTAATTTCCCTTTCCCGCAATTAACGGTTCACGAGGCTAAAAATTAATATTTTTCAAAAGAAGTATTTTCCAGGAGGGGGGCCGCAAGCTTTCCGCGTGCGTGCTCGGTGGCGGGTAAAATGCGTGGAGTTTAGTCGGAAGCGTGAAAGGCAAAGAAGCTTCTCCGGTCGGGAAAACAGATACGAAAGCTTGTCCGTAATTCGGACGGGCTTTCGTTTTTTTATTCTTTCGAATAGCCGTACTTGTTTTGAGTGGGCAGAGGTTGGAGCTTCCGGATCCGGAACTAGTCGAAGGCGCTACCCAAGAGAAAGGAAATTTCTACAGGCAACGGCCGTTGTTTTCTTTTCGATCGCTTATATTTTTGAGCCAGGTAATAAAGATAGAACAACCTAGGTAGAAAAAATTAAGTACCCAGGTAATCTTTCTTTACTACCTAGGTGAAAAATAGAATGAATGCGCACGTAACAGAGAAAACGCACTAAATGGAATATAATACTA
>DBFJSK010000133.1:0-3921 GCA_048403675.1 Tannerellaceae bacterium
GGAAGTTTATTTAATCAGACATACATCGGTCGATGTGCCCCCCGGCTATGCCTACGGACAAACCGATGTGCCCCTCAAATCCAGTTTCGACGACGAAGCCGCTGTTGTCAAAACCAAGTTGGACGCTCTTGCCTTCGATGAAGTTTGGTGTAGCCCGTTAAGCCGTTGCGTTCGGTTAGCCGAAGCCGCCGGTTATCCCGAGGCCCGACGCGACGACCGGTTGAAAGAGATAAGTTTCGGGGAATGGGAAATGAAATCGTGGGATGAAATATCGGCAGATCCTCGTTCGGAATCCTGGTTTGCCGACTGGATCCATGTACCTACCCCCGGCGGCGAATCCTTAACCGATCAATACCGACGAGTTCGTGATTTTCTGGAAGAAATTCGCCACAGCGGAGCTAACCGCGTGGCGGTTTTCGCCCATGGGGGCGTATTGACCTGCGCCCGGGTATATGCCGGGGCATACGAGTTGAAAGATGCCTTTAAAAACGTACCCGAATACGGCGAAGTGGTGAAGTTAACCTGGGAGTAATTTAACCACCTGCAAGTAAGGAAAAAACCTCCTTCTTCCTTGTTTATCCGGCGAAGATTCCTATCTTTGTTGTATGTTAAGGATTGTAGCACATATAGAACAGTTATTGCTGATGCACGATTGCATCATCATTCCCGGCTTCGGAGGCTTTGTATTACAAAGCATTCCCGCTACCTATGTGCCGGGCGAACACCTGTTTTCCCCTCTCCGGAAAGAAATCGTTTTCAACCGTACGTTACAACATAACGACGGCCTTCTAACCGAATCGTACAGACAGCGGTATCAAGCCGATTATCCGACAGCGCAGACGATGGTGGAAGACGACGTCCAGGCCATGCAAACCCTGCTCGCCGAAGAAAAACAGCTTTCATTAGGAGCCTTGGGTACCATCACCCTCGGGGAAGAAGGGCAGTTTATATTCCAGCCCGGGACAGTGCATACGTTCAGCCTCGATTCTTACGGACTTTCTCCTTTCCGGTTCGCTACCTTGGAGTCGCTGGAAGCCACTGTTCGCGAAGAAGCGCTGCTACTGGGTGGAAAGAAAAAGAAAAAAGATACGCTGTATGTACCGGTCAATCTCAATTTTGTGCGGGGTGCAGTAGCGGCTGCGGCTGCGATAGCCCTCTTTCTGCTGGTATCCACCCCGGTGAAAGAAATACATCCTTCCGCTTATACAGCCAGTTTCATTCCCTCCGAGATGGTCGCATATCCTACCCCCTCATCGGTATCTTCGGGCACTTATACAGCATTGACTTTCGACGGAAAACAATCTTCTGCTTCTTCCACGGAAAATAACGAAACGATTTTGTCTCCGGCCCAGACACCGGCCCCGGCCAAACCGTCAGAAACGGCTTTCCTGACACCAAAAGCAGGCGCCTCGGCCTACGGTAAAACGGCCTCCGGAGCGGAAGAGCGAGCAACAACTCCTCCTGCTAAAACTGCTTCATCTGGAAAAGCGCAGGTTTCTACTCCTGCTACTGCCACTCCGGCGGCTACCCCCCGCCCGAAAATGTATCACATCGTGATAGCCAGTTTTCCCACCCAAGCGCAGGCCGATACTTATATGGCCAGTGTCGATCGGAAAGAATGCAAACACCTCAGTCGGGTAGTGCGCGACGGCAAATATCGTATTTACGCCGATAAATTTGATAATCGCAAAGATGCCGAAGAGTATATGGCTACCCTTAGAAAAAACAAGAAATATAAAGATGCCTGGTTGTTTATCAGCCGGTAAGCAGGCCCCGCGTTTTCCGGCTCCTGTCAGTCAGCCGGCAAAACATTTGAGCGGGAGTCCCCTCAAAAGGTTATTGCTTTGGAATTTCAATTAGATACAAATAACCATGAATTTCAGGATGCGTTACAATTGATAACGCATACCCGACAATCAGTTTTCCTGACAGGCAAAGCGGGAACCGGAAAATCCACTTTCCTAAAATACATTTGCGCCCATACGAAAAAAAAATACGTCGTACTGGCGCCTACCGGCATAGCCGCCATCAATGCGGGAGGTGTCACATTACATTCTTTTTTCAAACTACCTTTTCGCCCCATGCTTCCCGACGATCCGGATCTGAGTTTAAAAGACGGCCGTATCTTCGAGTTTTTCAAATACCGCAAGCAACACCGGAAAATTATATCGGAAGTAGAATTAATTATTATCGACGAGATCTCGATGGTCAGAGCCGATATTATCGATTGCGTAGACCGCATTTTGCGCGTCTTTTCCGGCCAGATGCGTCTTCCTTTCGGAGGGAAACAATTACTTTTCGTAGGAGATGTTTTCCAATTAGAGCCTGTCGTACCGTCCGACCAGAAAGAAATTTTAAGTCTGTTTTACGCCAGCCCCTTTTTCTTCTCGGCCCGCGTATTTAAATCGATCAATCTGGTACCCATCGAATTGCAAAAGGTATACCGGCAGACTGATCCGGTATTTATTCAAATCCTCGACCGGATTCGCAGCAATACCGCCCGCAACCAGGAATTGGAAACGTTGAATGCCCGCTATTTTCCCACCTTCGTTCCTAAAAACGAAGATATGTACATCACCTTAGCCACCCGTCGCGATCAGGTAGATTTTATTAACGAGAAAAAACTGGCCGAACTGCCGGGCGAAGAATTCGTATCGGCCGGAAAAATCGAAGGCGACTTTCCCGAGTCGTCGCTTCCCACGCAATTGAATCTCTCCATAAAAGAACAAGCCCAAGTTATTTTTATCGACAACGACCACGAGCGCCGTTGGGTAAACGGTACGATCGGCATGGTATCGGGAATCGACGAAGAAGGACATGTCTATGTGCTGTTGGAAAATGGAATCGAACACCTGGTAAGCCCCACTTCCTGGCGCAACTATAAATACAAATATAATGAAAAAGAAAAACGCATCGAAGAAGAAATTGTCGGTACGTTCGAACAATTGCCCATTCGTTTAGCCTGGGCGATTACCGTGCACAAAAGCCAGGGCTTGACGTTCAACCGGGTAGTGGTTGATCTGACGGGAGGCGTTTTTGCCGGCGGCCAAACCTATGTAGCGCTGAGCCGTTGCACTTCCCTCGACGGACTGGTATTAAAAAGCAAGATTTCTTCGCGGGATATTTTTGTACGAAAAGAAATCGTCGAATTCAGCGCCCAGTTTAACGACAGACGATTGATTGAAAAAAGCCTTCAGGAAAGCGAGGCGGAGCTATTATATGGCCGGGCTGCCCGAGCCTTCAACCAAGGCGACATGAGCGAAGCCGTGGAAGCTTTCAGCGGAGCTGTGAGCAAACGCAATGAATTGGATAATCCCCTGGTCAGACGATTACTGCGTTTGAAATTGCAGAAAATAAATACCCAGAAAGCGCACATTAAAGCTTTGCAGGAGCAATTGCAGGAAATGCGTACCATACAAAAAGACTATGCCCACGAATACTATTTGATGGGCAACGAATGTATCACCAAGGCCCATGATCCCCAAGCCGCTTTGCGCAATTTTGAGAAAGCCTTGAAATTAAATCCTGACTTTGCTGATGCATGGGTGCGTAAAGGCGTTACCTTGCTGGATATAGGCGAAACCTATGAGGCGCAGGTGGCCTTAAACCGGGCAATTAAACTAAGTCCCCGTTTATTTAAAGCCCGTTATAACCGGGGTAAATGTTTGCTTAAACTCAAATATTATGAGGAAGCCGTTGCCGATTTCCAACACGCCGTCGGTATCAAGCCCCGCCATGCCGCTGCGCACGAATACCTGGCAGAAGCTTTCCGGGCCATCGGAGAAGAAGAATTAGCCCGTCAACACCAAGATATTGCCGACGAATTGCGTGGAGAAAAAGAAGAATGAAAAAATAAGGCATACAATATAAAACAAGGGCGGCGACCAAATTGTTCAGCCTAAATCCAGTATTTGGTGTTAA
>DBFJSK010000134.1:0-3030 GCA_048403675.1 Tannerellaceae bacterium
GCTTTTGCAAGGAGAACATACTCAGCAGGGAAGAAAAACGGGTCGTTCCCCGCCGGCGGTTGGCGTAGACCAGGAAGGGCTTATGAAACAAAATGGAAAAGACCGTACCGTGAAACGAATCGGTAAACACGAAATCTGCGTCGCGTAAACCGGCCAGCCATTCGGTGACCGGCGCCGCTACGATACCTTTTTTCAGCACGGCGGATTGCAGGTAAACCGGTTCGAGATTCAGTTCAGCGGCCAAACGATTGATGACGGCTTGTTTGTCGGCCGTCAAATCGAGCACGTATATCCATAAACGACGCGCCGCAGACGCCCCCTCAGTGGAGAGAACTGCGGCCGCCTCCCCCGCACCCGGCATTAGCGCCAGATAATCAGCCGTGGTCAGTAATAAAGTCGGATCGAGCACCTGTATGGCAGCCGTTCCGAAATGGTGCTTGCACAAATCGATACCCGATGCCTCGCGCACGCTTACCGCATCGAAGCGTTGCAGCAAAGCGGCCAGCCGGCGGGTAGGTTTCTCTCCAAGCAACCATTCTCCTACCCCGAACGAAGCGGCATAAGCGATACGCCGGCCTTTAAAGCCAGCCGGCAGAAACCCGAAAAAATAATCCGTCAGACAAGGCGAATAATCCGGGCGCCACACTTGGTCGCTCCCTACGATAAACGCGTCGAAACCAGCTTTCGCTAATCGCTTCATCTCTTTTTCCCGGGTTATCACCGGTGTGCGCGGTTGAAGATAACGGGCGATAAAGGGCATCGTATGCGTGGCGATCAGCCGGAGCGGCTGCGCCGCCTCCCGTTCGTGAGAGTAGATGACCGGCCCCACCATTTGGCCGAAAAGATATTTTTTTACTATCCGCTTGGCCGAAACCAGGCAGGAAAGTAAACGCCCCGGCGCTTTTTTACGCCGATCGATCAGCCAGACCTCATGCCCCTGGCGCGTCAGATAGGTCTGGAGCGCGAACGCCTGAAGGATGCCGCCGTAATTATAATAGACAGGCAGGGTAAGGATTCCGATTTTCATATAGTTTACTATGAAGCTATTTCCCGCCTACGGCCGCCCCTCTTCCCTTCGGACACCGGAAGGAAGGCCGGCGCCGTCAGGGATGCCCAGATCGGCCAACACCTGTTTGGTAAATAGTTTGCGCCCTCTCAAATTCAGGAAAAAAGAATTAAAATAAAGGCCGACATCCGTAAAGCGGGGATCATCCAGATAATCCAGGAAAGGAACCTTTCGCACGTTCGCCTGACGGATAAAAGAATAGATATAAGTTTCGCGCATACGCTTGGTAAACTTAGCCGCCAAAAAGGCCGACATAGGCGGAATCACGATTACCGGCCGGAGATTTCTTTCCAGGCAAAAATCCAGGATAGCCTGCAAATCCTTTACCGATTGCTCCCTGTCCTTTTGCAAGCGTGCATCCAGCGGCGCCTCCCAGTCTTTGATTGAAAATTCATTTTTCCAAAGTCTCATCCACCCCTCCGCATCCCTTCGAAGCTCGATCGACTCCATCGGTTGCTCCACAATATCCAGGCGTTTGTCTTTTTCCACATCTTTCAACAGATAACGCAGCGCTTTCCAGTTGCCCGAAAGCGGACGATCGATCCACTGCCGCGCCGCCAAACCGCCCGGTAATTTCACCAGTTGCCAGTAATTCAGCACCGAAGCGAATTTCACCTTATACGCCCTGTTCATATTGCCGAAACGAAGCGAGGCGGACACCGAAGTGAAAGGCACGATAGGCACCAGCACATATCCCCCCTCTTTCAGGTAACTATGATAATATTTCAATACCTCCAAATCCATGTCGAGCGCCTGGCTGCCCGTCGACCAGTTTTGCCCTTTCACCGTCTCATAGAAGAAAGCGAAACGGGCCGGATTGCTGCCCACGTTCGCTACTTCATAATTCCGCACCAGATTATCCCGGTAAGAGGTGCTGAAGGAAGTAAAAACAAACTGATTCTTATACCAATTCGTCTTTTTCAGGAGCCGGTTACCGAGCCGGTTGCCCGCTATGGCCGCGCCACCCAGGAATCCCAGGAGCGTGAGGCCGGCAAACAGCCAAAAAGAAACCCACCACGAAGCCACCCAAACCGTCAGGCAAAACACAGCAAACAACTTTCTTTTCATACGACCCTTACCTTAAAATCCGGCGCAATTCAACGACTCGGGATGATATTTATAATTGATATTCAGCGCGGAGATCCGCCGCATATCTTCTTCTTCCAAAAGAAAGCTGTCCAGTTCCAGGTTGGATTTCAGATTTTTCATCTTATACGTCCGGAAAATAGGAGCTATCTGCTGTTGTATTACCCATCTAAGCATAATCTGGGGAATCGAACGCCCGTATTTCAATGCCAGCTCTTTCAGCAAAGCATTTTCCACCACCATCGGGATCATCAAGCACAAAGCCGAGTAAGCCTGAATCTGCATACCCCGGCCCTTACAATAGGCCACCAAAGAAGGAACCGTTCGAAACGGATGGTATTCGAACTGCACCACATGGGGCTGGGTTTCGAAGCCGGCTTGCTCGATGGCAGCCAAATGTCGTTCCAGGCAATTGGCAATTCCGATAGCCCGCACCTTGCCCGATCGATAGACCTTTTCCAGCTTGCCCCAATTCTGGAGATAGTAATCCGGCGTAGGCCAGTGAAGCAACATCAAATCCAGATAATCCAGCTTCATCGTCCGGAGCGAATGATCCACATAGGCTTCAATCTGCCCCTTATATTGTTCAGCGTTCCCTATTTTGGACGTAATAAACAGATCCTGCCGCCGCACAAGTCCTTCTTTCAAAGCCCTCTGGAGGGTGCATCCTATATAGGTTTCACTCTTCCCATACTCGCGCGAGGTATCGAACGCCCTCACGCCCGAACGTATGGAATAGAGGATCAGTTCCATAAAATCCTTTTTAGAGACATCCTTAAAATCCAAAATGAGTGGCAACCCCTGAACCAACAAAGGCATCTCCACCCCGTTGGAAAGCGTTACCGAACCGAAATCTTTCATTTTATATAGCCTTTTAA
>DBFJSK010000135.1:0-7103 GCA_048403675.1 Tannerellaceae bacterium
TACCCGGTTGGAAAACGGTTCGGTCAATAGCAAACGTGAGGCGCCGGTTTATATTGGCGATAGTGTGATTGCGCAGGATTTTATCATTTCGTCGGGGGCGGTGGTGGCCGATGCGGCGAAAATAATTCGTTGTTTTATCGGGCAGGCTTCGCATGTGACGCATAATTTTTCGGCACACGATTCGCTTTTGTTCAGTAATTGCACCTTCGAAAACGGGGAGGCTTGTGCTATTTTCGGCGGCCCGTTTACGGTGTCGATGCACAAGAGCAGTTTGTTGATTGCCGGGATGTATTCGTTTCTGAATGCAGGCAGCGGTTCCAACCAGAGTAACCATATGTATAAATTAGGCCCGATTCACCAGGGAATTGTGGAACGGGGATCGAAAACAACCAGCGATTCCTATATCCTATGGCCGGCGCGTATCGGCGCTTTTTCGTTGGTGATGGGCCGCCATCATCATCACAGCGATACGTCGGATCTGCCTTTTTCTTATCTGATCGAAAAGGATGACGAAACCTATTTGGTGCCCGGGGTGAATCTGCGTAGCGTGGGTACGATCCGGGATGCCCAGAAATGGCCGCGGCGGGATAAGCGGACAGACCCGAAATTTCTGGATATGATTAACTATAATTTGCTCAGCCCCTATACTATCCAGAAAATGAAGAAGGCGATGGAGATTCTGACGGATTTGCAGGCGTTAGTGGGGGAAACTTCGGAAATTTATTATTATCAGAATACCCGTATCAAAGGTTCGTCGCTTCGGACGGCGCTGGATTTGTATGGAATGGCTATGAATAAGTTCCTCGGCAACTCGCTTATTAAGCGTTTGGAAGGGGATAATTTCCCTTCCCTGGAAGCAGTATGGGAACGGTTGCAGCCTTCCGAACCTGAAGGAACGGGCGAATGGCTCGATCTGGCCGGCTTGATTTTGCCCAAACAAATGCTCGATACGTTGTTGGAAGGGGTAGAGCACCGTACGGTAGAGCGTTTGGAGGAAATTGAAGATTTTTTCCGTGAGGCTCACCGGCGCTATTATGATTTGGAATGGACGTGGGCGTATGCGATGATAGAAACTTATTACGGTGTCGATTTGCAGCATATTCCGGCAGCCGGGATTGTGGACTTGGTGCGGAAATGGCAGGATTCGGTGCTTCGGCTGGATGAATTTTTATATGCGGATGCGCGGAAAGAATTTTCGCTTACGTCGATGACCGGTTTCGGAGTGGACGGGTCGATAAAGGAAAAACGCGAAGATTTTGAAGGGGTGCGCGGCGATTTCGAAAATAATCCATTTGTAATGGCCGTAAAGGAACATATTTCCGTCAAACGAGCTTTGGGAGAAGAACTTATAAACCGGTTGGCCGGCTTGTAAGGCTGGAAAACGGCTTCACGCGGAGCGCCCGCTGGCTGGCGTCCCGACTAAGCGCCCCGGAAGCTTTCCCCGGAAGAAATCTTCCGTGAAGTTCTCCGCATATCCCCCTAAAGAAGTTTCCTTTCCCGGCGCGATCAGCCTCGCCGCTTGCTACGCGGATGGTGTTCCAGTATTTCCCGGCGGAGGAATTCCCGATCGATATGCGTATAGATTTCCGTCGTGGTAATTTTCTCGTGTCCTAACATCTCCTGAATTGCCCGGAGGTTGGCGCCCCCCTCCAACAGATGGGTGGCGAAGGAATGGCGAAAAGTATGGGGGCTGACATTTTTCCGGATGCCCGCCATTTCGGTTTGTTGCTTGATGATATGAAAAACCATGATGCGCGACAACGCAGTTCCCCGCCGACTGAGGAAAAGAATGTCTTCATATCCTTTTTTTACGGGGATCAGGCGACGATCGTACAGATAATTTTTGATTTCCCTGATCGCCGCCTCGGAGATAGGCACCAACCGTTGTTTACTGCCTTTTCCTTCTACCCTGATAAATTCTTCTTCGAAATAAACATCCGAATACTTCAAACCGGTAAGTTCCGATACGCGCAGGCCGCAACTGTATAATACTTCCAACATGGCCCGGTTGCGCTGCCCTTCCGGGCGGGAGAGGTCGATCGTGTCGAGTATGTTGTTTATCTCGTTGACAGTAAGCACTTCCGGGAGCTTTAAGCCGATTTTCGGCGACTCCAACAATTCCGTCGGATCGACTGTTATATAATCGTCGAGCACCAGAAACCGGTAAAAGGATTTAATGCCTGAGAGGATACGAGCCTGCGAACGGGGATGAATGCCGATGTCGCGCAGACCAGCCACGAATTGTTGCAAATCGTCGTAGGTGATTTCCGTCAGTTTCCGGCTTTCGCTTTCGGCAAAACGTTGCAGTTTGTCCAGATCGGCCAGATAAGCCGCTATGGAATTGGCCGAAAGCGATTTTTCAAGCCTGAGGTAGGTATGATAAGCCCCGATTATATCTTTTCGTTGTTGCATTGTGGGTATGTCGTTATGCAGGTGTGAAATAAAATCACTACCTTTGCCGGATATTTCCGGACCCTTTCCGGGCTGTGCAAAGGTAATAAATTAACAGCAACATGAAGAAGATTCAGATCATTAACGGCCCCAATTTGAACCTGTTGGGCAAGCGTGAACCTACAGTATACGGCCATGCCTCGTTCGAGGGCTACCTGGAGCAACTCAAAGCGCGTTACCCTGAGGTGGAAATAGCCTATTATCAGAGTAATATTGAAGGCGAAATGATCGATAAAATTCATGAGACGGGTTTCACGGCCGACGGTATCATCCTCAATGCGGGAGCTTATACCCATACTTCCATCGCTCTTTTGGATGCGATCAAGGCGGTGACGACGCCGGTGGTGGAAGTACATATTTCGAATGTGCATGCCCGCGAATCCTTCCGCCATGTATCGATGATTTCGGCCGGGTGCCGGGGGGTGATCCTCGGGTTCGGACTCGATTCCTACCGGTTGGCGGTGGAATCGTTTCTGGAAGAAGAATAGGCTGCGTGCGGTTTTTCCTTTCCGGCCAGATAAGGGAAAAGTGTTTGCAGGCCGGTACGCGCCGGATCACTTCTTGGAATAAGACGCTGTTTTTCCGGAAATAAACGGACAAAAAGACGTAAAAATAGGTTTTTAGGTTAAATCTCAATTGCCGAGGGGCAATTATAAATAAGTAAAAGGTATATGTTGAAGCATACGAAGATTGTGGCTACTATTTCCGACCAACGTTGTGATGTGGAATTTATCGATTCCTTGTATAAGGCCGGGATGAATGTAGTACGCCTGAATACGGCTCACATGATGGAAGAAGGGTTAAGCCGGGTAGTAAATAACACGCGTCAGGTATCCGACCGGATCGGCATCCTGATGGATACGAAAGGCCCGGAAGTACGTACTACCGTGAATGTGAATAAGGAACCCATTCCTTTCCGCACGGGCGAAAAGGTGAAAGTGGCAGGCGATCCGGATCAGGAAACGTCGCACGATTGCATTTATGTTTCTTACAAGAATTTCGTGAACGATCTGGGAATCGGCAGCGATGTACTGATCGATGACGGCGATTTGGAGTTGAAAGTGGTCGATAAAGGGCCCGATTATCTGCTGTGCGAAGTGGGCAACGACGCTACTTTAGGAAATCGTAAAAGCGTCAATGTGCCGGGTGTACGGATCAATCTTCCTTCGCTTACCGAAAAGGACAGGAAGAATATTCTGTGGGCTATCGACCACCAGCTCGATTTTATTGCTCATTCTTTTGTACGCAACAAACAGGATGTACTCGACATCCAGCGTATTCTGGACGAACACAACAGCCCGATCAAGATCATTGCCAAAATCGAGAACCAGGAAGGGGTGGATAACATCGAAGAAATCCTGGAAGTGGCTTATGGCGTGATGATTGCCCGTGGCGACCTGGGTATTGAAGTGCCGGCCGAAAAAATCCCCGGTATTCAACGTACCCTGATTCGCAAATGTGTGGAAATGAAGAAACCGGTTATCGTAGCCACGCAGATGCTTCATTCGATGATAACGAATCCGCGTCCTACCCGGGCGGAAGTTACCGATATTGCCAACGCTATTTATTACCGTACCGATGCCCTGATGCTGAGCGGCGAAACAGCCTATGGAAAATACCCGTTGGAAGCTGTACAGACCATGACGAAGGTGGCCCGCGAAGCCGAACGGACGAAATTGGCCGCCAATGACATACGTGTTCCTATTGAAGGGAACGACCTGGATGTGACTTCCTTCCTGGCTAAGCAGGCGGTGAAGTCTTCTTCCAAACTGCATGTCAAAGCGATTATTACCGATAGCCATACCGGCCGTACGGCTCGTTACCTGGCGGCTTTCCGCGGTACTTCTACGGTGTTTGCCATCTGTTATAACCAGCGAGTGATGCGGATGCTTTCCCTCTCGTATGGCGTGTGGGCGGTGTATCAGCCTTGGAACGACAGCCGGCGCGGTTATTTTCACGATGCGCTTACGGAGTTGATTAAGAGCGGGCGCATTACGCGCAATGATATGGTGGCTTACCTGAGCGGCAGCTTCGGAGAAGGCGGCGGTACGACTTTCTTGGAAATTAATAATGTAGGAAAAGTATTGGATGCGGGTAGCAAGTATTTGCTTCCTACTTTCAAGGAATGCTAACTAGTTTTCTTTCGCTTGGCGCATGGAGATGGAGGAATATATACGGAATCATAGCGACGAAGAAGGGGAGTTGCTCACGGCGCTGGCTCGCGATGCGAATGTAAACCTGCTTCGTCCGCGCATGATTTCCGGGCATTTGCAAGGGCGTATCCTGAAAATGTTTTGCCGTATGCTGCGCCCCAGAAGGGTGTTGGAGATCGGTACGTATACAGGGTATGCTACCCTTTGTTTGGCAGAGGGACTGGGTGCCGAGGGCCGGGTATATACGTTGGAGATAAATGATGAAATGGAAGATTTTATCTGGAAATATCTCTCGCGTTCGCCGTATAAAGAAAAAATTTCCGTACATTTCGGAGATGCCATGGAGTTGATACCCCGGCTGGACGAAACGTTCGATCTGGTTTTTATCGACGCCGACAAACGGCTGTATTCCGCCTATTACGATTTGGTGTTTCCGAAGGTGCGCGCCGGCGGTTTGATTTTGGCCGATAATACCTTATGGGACGGCAAGGTGGTGCAGGAAGGGCCGGTGACGGATAAACAGACGAAGGGCATCCTGGATTTTAACGAGAAAATCAAGCACGATGACCGGGTGGAAAAAGTCATTCTTCCGCTACGCGACGGGCTGACGATGATCTGGAAAAAATAAAATAATACGATACGATGGATTCGACTAGATTAAATAAGATTGGACGCTTGATCCAAAAGGAATTGGGTGATATTTTCCAAAAGCAGACGCAGGGTATGCCGGGTACGTTGATCTCGGTGAGCGTAGTTCGGGTAAGTCCCGATTTGAGTGTGGCCCGGGCGTACCTGAGTATTTTTCCTTCCGAAAAGGCGAAGGAATTGCTTGAGGCGGTGCGTGCCAACACGAAAGCTATCCGGTTCGATCTGGGTCAGCGCATCCGCCGGCAGGTGCGGAAAATTCCCGAATTGAGCTTCTTTATCGACGATTCGCTGGATTATATCGAGCATATCGACGAACTACTTCAAAAATAATATTTTTTACGGCTTTGAATTTCCCGTTTTATATTGCCCGGCGGTATCTTTTTTCCAAGAAATCACACAATGCGATCAATATCATTTCAATGGTATCGGTGGCGGGGGTGGTGGTGGCTACTATTGCCTTGGTTTGCGCTTTGTCGGTATATAATGGGTTCAACGATTTGGTTTCTACGCTTTTCAGCAGCTTCGATCCGCAGTTGAAGCTGACGCCTCGCTCGAGCAAGGTTTTCGATCCTGCCACTCCGGGGATAGAGCAGATAAAGGCGTTGCCGGAGGTGGCTTTTGTGAGCGAAGTATTGCAAGATAATGCGTTGGTGCGTTATCGCGACCGTCAGGTAGTGGCTACCGTGAAGGGGGTCGACGATCGTTTCGGAGCGTTGGTTAGTATCGACAGCATCTTGATTGACGGCCGTTTTGCGCTTCGCGAAGATGTGGTGGATTATGCTACCCTGGGTGTGGGATTAGCTTCGGCCTTGGGGGTGAATGCCGGTTTTGTTTCTCCCCTCGAAATTTATGCTCCTAAGCGCGACGAGAAGGTGAATCTTTCCAATCCCGCCTCTTCTTTTCAGGTGGAATATGCGTATACGGGCGGCGTCTTCTGTATCAATCAGCAAGTTTACGACGAGAATTTTATGTTGGTGCCGCTCGCTTTGGCGCGTGCCTTGTTCCGCTATGAAAATGAAGTTTCGGCCCTGGAAATAAAATTGAAAGAAGGGGCGAACGTGTCGGCCGTTAAGAAAGAAATTCAGCAATTGGCTGGCGCAGCTTTCCGGGTAGAGGATCGTCACGAGCAGCAGCAAGCCTCCTTCAAAATGATGCAGGTCGAGAAGTGGATGACCTTTTTAATTCTTAGTTTTATCCTGGCTATCGCTCTCTTTAACGTAGTCGGTTCCTTATCCATGCTGATGATCGAAAAGCAGGAAGATGTGCGAACGCTTCGGAATATGGGGGCCGGCGACGCGCTGATCCGTCGTATTTTCTTGTTCGAAGGGTGGATGATTTCCGGTTTCGGCGCTCTGATCGGCATCGGCATCGGCTTAGCTCTTTGTTTGTTGCAGCAGGAGTTGGGATTGATTAAACTGGGCCAGACAGCCGGAGCTTTTATCATCGACGCCTATCCCGTTCGGGTAGAGGCAGCCGATCTCCTTACCGTTTTTGTAACCGTGCTTACCATTGGTTTTTTAGCCGCCTGGTATCCCGTCCGTTATTTGGGGAAGCGGTGGTTAAACAAATAATAAAAAACTTCTTCTATCCGACCCCGGAGCCGTTTTAAATCATCCTATTTTGTTAGGAGGATAACTGAAAGGAAAGTTCCAAACCGGCTTATTGTTATGGTTAATACCTTTTTTATTCTTCTCTCTAGTCATTTGGTATATGTTTTGATGGTGTACGTCCTGAATAAGCATAAATATCGCCCCTTTCTCTATTAAATTTCAAAAGAATCAGAAAATAAGTGTGTAATAAAGTTAAATATCAAATATTATTTGTTTTTTTATTAATATTGTTAATCTTTAC
>DBFJSK010000136.1:0-6354 GCA_048403675.1 Tannerellaceae bacterium
ATGTTCTGCATCCTGCCTTTCGAAACGGAATTTTTCCGGCGCCTGGATTACGCCGTCGATTACGTAGGCAATCCGTCGGTGGATTCGGTAGCCCGGTTCCGGGAAAGTCCCCGTCCGGCGGCAGCGGCTTTCCGGCAAGCAGCCGGGCTGAGCGACGCACCTATCCTGGCCTTATTGGCCGGCAGCCGGCGGCAGGAAATCAACGACAATCTGCCCACCATGTTGCAAGCGGCCTCCGGATTCGAAGGGTATCAACTCGTGGTGGCCGGGGCCCCGGGCATCGATCCGGCCTATTACGAGAGGTATACGAAAAGGCATCCGGTAAAAATCGTTTTCGGCCAAACCTATGCGCTTCTGGAACACAGCCATGCCGCCCTGGTCACCTCCGGAACGGCCACCCTCGAAACGGCGCTTTTCCGCGTGCCGCAAGTGGTTTGTTATTACGTGAAAGCCGGGCGGATAGCCAGCTTCTTTTTCCGTCATTTCTTCCACACGAAGTATATTTCGCTGGTCAACCTGATTGCCGGACGGGAAGTGGTACAGGAATTATTTGGCGCGCGCTTTTCGGAAGAGCAAATCACAGAGGAACTGAGCCGTATCCTCAACCAGCCTTCTTACCGCCAAGCCATGCTGTGCGGTTACGATGAAATCATCCACGCCCTGGGTGAAGCCGGAGCTTCCCGGCGCACCGCCCGTTTGGTTTACGAATCGCTCCACTCTTAACATCTTTTATCATTCCTTCTTGCAGCCTTTAGGGCCGGGTTTACATCTTTTCTAGTATAAAATGTAAAACCCGTAAATGAAAATGAAGACGTTGAAGACACTTTTACTTTTTGCCGCGGTATGCTGTATCTCGTTCGTTTTGCCCTCGTGTTTGAACGACGATAATGATTTTTCTCTCGGTAAATATCAACTCGAAATCGTATCCGTAAAGTCGGCGGGCAACGCTCCCTATTTCCGGGCCGACGACGGCACCACGCTCTGGCCGGCCGCAGGCTATGTCGATCTGAGCCGGCTCGGCGAAGGACAACGCGTATGGCTGAACATGACGTTGCTGGGCGACTCGACGATGGGCGCGCAACATTTCGACTATTATATCCGCGTCAACCAGGTAGACACCGTCCTGACCAAACGCCTGGCTCCCGATCTGGGCGCCGACAACGATGCGGTATACGGAACCGACCCGGTAGAAATCCGGAGCATGCGTACCGGCAACGGCCATCTGACCATCCGGTTTGCCGCCAAATTCGGCGATGAGAAAAAACATTGGGTAAATTTGGTAAAGAACGATCGCATCGAAGATGAAACGTATCCCATCCATTTGGAATTCCGTCATAACGCCCAAGGCGATCCTCAACTTTCCACGCAGGAGGGATGGGTATGTTTCGACCTGGGCGATCTGCCTACGCCTTACACCAAGACGGTAGACCTGATTGTGAAAGTAATCACCCCCGACGGGCCGAAAGAGTATAAAATAAATTATAACCCTAACGATAAATAACCTTCCCACATAACTTTTATTTTTATCATTTAGTTCAGGAGGAGAGGCGTCGCGATGATGCCTTTCTTTTTTTTATCTAAATTTATGGTATGGGAATGCAACGGTCGGCCGCCGGCCCTCGTTTATATAAACAAATGGACGACACTACTCGACATCTGATTGAAGGTTGCCGCCGGGGCGAACAAACGGCACAACTGGGCTTGTATGAACAGTATGCGAAATGGCTTTATTACGCCTGCCTGCATATTGTGGGGAATACTTCCGAGGCGGAAGAGGCGATGCAGGACAGTTTCCTGAAAATATTCACCCGGCTCGATCAATATCACGACGGGCAGTGTTTCGAAGCCTGGATGCATCGCATTGCCGTTCATACGGCTATCGACTATGTGCGGCGCGAGTTGCCCGAAACGGATTTGCTTCCCGACAATCTTCCGGCGGTCGAAGAAGAGGAACCGGATGAGGAGGCTATCCGCTATTCGGTAAGCCGGGTAAAAGCCGCCGCACAGAAATTACCGCCCGGTTACCGGGTGATACTCTCGCTTCACCTTTTCGAAGGCTATGATATGGAAGAGATTGCCTCTGTCCTGAAAATTCAACCGCCCAGTGTGCGCAGCCAGTATTTGCGGGCCAAGCGGAAACTAGTGGAACTGATAACTACCGAATGAAATGGATAAATTAAAAGATTATATTACCGCCCACCGCGCCGACTTCGAAGAAGAAAGCTTACCCGAAGGGCACGCCGAACGTTTCCGGGCGAAGCTGGCAATGGCCCGCATGAACCCAGAAATCCCTTCCGACGAAGAAACCGGAAGCGCAATCGAACAAGCCGGCCCATGCCCTTCTTCTGTGCGCCGTGTAAACCGAGGGCGGCTCGCGGCCTTGGGAATTTCGTTTGCGGCTGCGGCTGCCGTCGCTCTTTTATTTTTGCTTCGGATGCCGGGGGGAACGGAAGTGCCCGGGCCGTCGGCCATGCATGCGGAGATGCACGGAACGCAAGCGAAGGAGGAATTTGAAGAACTTCGCATGTATTATACCATGCAGATAAACGACATGATGGCCCAGATAGAGAATTTGTATAAGGAGGAGCGAACGCCGGGAGGAGCCGAATTGCTGAAAGAGACGAAAAAGGTTTTGCACGACAATTATATGTTCGAAGAAACGGTACTCCCCACGCTGCCGCGGTCGAACAACGGGTTGTTTGCCATCAGCCTGCATTATAACAATAGCCTGGAAAGCCTCTCCATCATGCTGCGGGAGATGGAGCGGATGAGCGCCGATAAATAAGGCGGACGGCTGCGCAGGGAAAAACGGTAAAAAGGAAATCCTGCCTACAGCGGAAAAAAGTGATTGCTTGGAAAAACGGAATATTAAATAATAAGAAGAGGATGAATACGAAACAAATGAAAACGAATGCCCTGTATCTGTTAGCTTGGTGCTGCATGCTTTGCAGTCTGCCGGTTTCGGCTAGCAAGCCCGATCAGTATGATTACCAGAAAGAAAGAAAAGTCGTGGAATCTTTCCGGGTAGGCAGTAATGACTTGGTGCAAATCGATAACCGGTACGGTAGCATTACAGTGACGCACTGGAGTAAAAACGAAGTGGAAATTCAAGTGAAAATCAAAACGAAAGCCAACGATCATGCAGTGGCTCAAGAGGCGTTAGACCGTGTACACATCGAATTGAAGAAAGAAGGGAATGTGGTATCGGGCGTGACCACGCTCAAATCGCAAAATAACTGGTCGGGCAATAGCAATCAGTCGCTGACGATCGATTATTATGTCAGCATGCCTTCCACCCTGACGTCGGATCTGACGCAGAAATACGGAAATATCAATTTACCCGAGCAGAATGACGGCAGATGTAGTGTGCATATTAAATATGGTAACCTGAATGCGGGGAATTTCAGCCGTAAGTTCGATCTGGAAGCCAAATACGGAAATGTGGATTTGGGGAATCTAGCCGAAGCGGAACTGGAACTGGGATATATCGGAACCCTGACGTGCAAGGACGGCAATGAGCTGACGATCAATAGCAAATATTCGAAGGTGAAAATGGGGAAGGTACATCGGTTGGATTTGGAGGAGAAATATGGAAATTTGTCGATCGCCAGCCTGGACAGGGGAAGTATCGGCTTGAAGTATAGCGACGGAACGATCGGCTTTTTGAAAGAGCAACTGGACGTGGACGATTTGAGCTATGGCTCGCTTACCATCGAAGAAGTTTCCGCCTCCTTTAAGCAGATCCATGTGGAGGCGCGATACGGAAATCTTTCGCTGAGAATCCCCAAAAGTACGGCTTTTACGTTAGAAGCGGAAGATATGCGGTATGGGAAATATAAGGTAGAGGGCTTCTCTATTACCACTGACGAGCGCGATGGGAAAACTAATTACCGGTCTGAAATCAATGGTGGAAGCACCCGGCATATTTATTTCGGCGGAAATAATTACAGTAACCTGACGATTAAGGCGTTTTAATAAACAAGGGCCGGGACTGGTTCGACCAGCCTACCCCCTCGTTCAGATAAAAAAACCTACAGCCATCCTATACGGATTTAAAATCAAATAGGATGACTGTAGATTTAAGTTTACACAAAATCAGAGATAGCTCCATGCATGCCAATCGGTTCGATTGTAGATTCTTCCCCCTATCTAATTCCTATTTTATTAATTCTCTGATTTTATTGATTCATTTCAACGTTTTTCCCAAAAATTTGACTTAATCGTATCGTTAAAAGCCAAGTCTATGCAATCGTATGCTTCCCGACCGAAAAAAATAGCCCGCACAATAGAATCTGTTCGCCCCCACGCTTCCATGCCCTCCATAACTGAATTATTACAGTGCCAACGGCCTGATATTCCGCTTATCGGCAAGAGTGATCGGGATAGGCCCCTTCAGCGAGTCGTGATTTCAACCGACAATGTGCCCGGTTTGCCGATGAATCTGAATACCGATCATATTGAGTTGGCACAAAAATTGATCTACCATTTATGTATGAGAATGGGGAAAAGAGCTTCCCTGCAAATTTTGCAGGATTTGCTTCTTCAGGAACGGGAAAACGGTCAGGAAATCCCGGAGATTTTGTTTAAATATATCCAACAGATCCTGGCAACTCCGGCCAGTAAAGATTCCGATAGTAAAAAAGACGGTTATTTCGTAAAACGCCAATTTATAAAAAGTCATCCCCCGATGACAGAGGAAGAAAGAGATCCGGCTATAAAGCAAGGTTTGCGGATTTGGGTAGTAGGAGATCCGGGACGAGGAATTACTTGGAAAACCATCGGCCTTTATTTGCAAGGACGGTTGTCTGCCGAGGATGTACGCACAATCGGCATGCTCACTTTGCTACGAGAAGACGCTGAACAGGCAGCCCATGCAGACGACGACACACTAACAGCGCGGGGAAGAGGTACGCTGGATGCCGCAGCAACCCAGCTTAACGGATCATTGGATGCTCTACCTGCTTACAATGGCGTCTCATACCGACAAGCGCGGGTCGCATCGGCCCAGGTGTATGGAGGCCTGATTAATTTGGGCGACCATATCCAGGACGCCTCCTTCTGGTCCACCAGTGCGTTGAAGATTGACGGATCGGCCGGAGAGTGGGGAGCCGAAGGAACCGAGGATGCTCCGCGCGTATACTATATTATCGATGGACATACCGGACGCTATATCAGCCAGTATGCAGGAATAGAAGAAGGTCAGCATGAAGTTCTGTTTAAAAATGGAATGGTGTTTGCCGTCATGCAGATCGCCAATTACCAGAACCGCACTTTTTTCGTTCACCTCTATGAAGTAAATCCAGCCGACTTACCGGCCGGAACGATTCTTAAAAATCCTTACACGGGAGCGCCTGTGGAATAATGAACCGAATTAGAAAAATAGCGGAATCCCGCAAGCGACAACTCTCTTATTCGGATGTTCTGTCCGGAGAAAGGGGATGAGACCGCTCTTTCTCGCGAGCAAACAGCCAGTTGTCGAGCTGGGTGAAACAAAAGAAGCAGGCGGTGCCTCCCCCCACAATTAATAGGAGGGGGAATACTTTTCGCAAGGTATCCAGCCAAGCGAAGGTTTCACCCGAAGGGCCGAACAGACAGATAGCGCCAAGGGAGACAAGCGCCAGGTAAAAGAAGAAAAAGCTCAGGAGGAAACCCAGCGAGGTGGAAGGGGCGAGATAAGTTTTTACCGGCTGCAAGCGTTGCTTGCCGATCAGGCTCATGATTCGCGCGTTGAGCGAAGCGGACGGCTGTTCGGTGGCGCCGCGCATCAGGCTGCGCGTGAGTTGGTCTATTTCTGTTTCTTTCTGATTCATATGCGTTCGGATTTCAGACTAAATTGGGAATATCGGTATGCATTTCGCGCTGTAGGATTTCATAGAAATGTTTGCGTGCGCGGAAGAGTTTTACTTTGATATTGGAAGAAGTCAGGTCGGTAATCTGGCGGATTTCTTCTACCGAGCATTCTTCCAAATAATAAAGTGTGAGCAGGAAACTTTCGTCGGAAGGCAGTTTCTTGAGTACTTTCGTTACGGTTTCTTTCCGGTCGGCGCGCTCCACCAGGGCGGAGGCGTCTTCTACCTCCCAATCGGTCACATCGGCCGGCGCAGCGTCTTCGTAGCTAACAAAAAGATGTTGACGCTTCAGGGCCGAGAGAGCCGTATGGTAAACGATGCGGTAAAACCAAGTCGAGAATTTGCTCTCGAACTGGAAACCAGGCAAGGCCTGGTAGGCTTTTACGAAAGCGTCTTGTACGACTTCCTCGGCTTCTTCCCGGTTTTCAAGGATACGCAAAGCGAGCGTATAAGCCATTTTCTCATACTTTGCTACCAGGCAGGAGAAACTTTGGGTATCTCCTGC